>JAVVFN010000217.1:0-2200 GCA_032250645.1 Methanomicrobiaceae archaeon
GGGGGGGGGGGGAGGGAGGGAAGAAGGGATCCCACACCTCCTCCCGGGGTTGAACTTCGTCGCCGGGCTCGCGGGGGAGACCCCGGATACCTACCGGATGAATACCGCCTTTCTCCAGCGGGTGCGGGAGGCAGGGCTCCTTGTCCGCCGGGTGAACATCCGGCAGCTGATGCCCTTCGAGGGGACGAGGGCCGCCGCAGAGAACACCCTCGGGCGCCATGACCGGGAGTTCCGGCTCTTCAAGGAGAAGGTGCGCCGGGAGTTTGACCTCCCCATGCTCCAGAGGGTCTATCCGGCGGGGACAGTGCTCAAAAGCGTGATCATCGAGGAGGAGGGCACGCTCTCGCTCGGGCGGCAGATGGGCTCGTACCCGATCCTGGTGGGGATCCCGCTCCACGTCCCGAAGGGCACCGTCATCGACGTAGCAGTGGTCGACTGGGGGATGCGGTCGGTCACCGCCCTCCCGGTGCCGGTGGCCATCAATACCCTGCCCGCATCAGCGCTCCGCTGGATCCCGGGGGTGGGGAAGAAGAGGGCGGGGACCATCGCCTCCCGCCGCCCGATCAGGGACGGGGAGGAGCTCCGGGCCATCGCGGGCCCGACACCGCTCGACGGTCTTTTTGTCTTCTAGGCCTCTTTCAGCTCCATCACCCGGAGGATATCGCTGCGGGTGACGATGCCCCTGATCTCGCCCTTCTCCACCACCGGAATCCTCCCGAAGTCCCTGACCGAGATGAGCTTGAGCGCCTCGGTGAGCGGGGCGGCGGGGGGGAGGGTGACCACGTCCCTGGTCATGATCTCCTCGACTTTGATCGTCTCCCGGTCCCCCTCGGGGATTGCGTGCACATCCGAGAGGGTCACGATCCCGACGAGTTCCCGGTCGCGAACCACCGGGAAGCCGAGGTGGCGGGAGGACTGCATCATGGAGATCACCTCCTTCACGGGGAGGTCCGGAGGGACGGTCACCACCGGCTTCGACATGGCGTCCTCCACGGTGACGTCCTGGAGGAGGAGGGTGTATTTAAGGGCCTGCGACTCCTGCCCGGCCCCGATATAGATGAAGAACGCGATGATGATCAGGATGAAGTTGAAGAGGACGAATCCCACGATCCCGAAGATGATGGCAAACGCCTTCCCCACATCAGCAGCGATCCGGGTAGCCCGGTGAAGCGGCATCCTCTTTGCAAGCCACGCCCGCAGCACCCTCCCGCCGTCCATGGGAAAGGCGGGGAGGAGGTTGAAGCCGAAGAGGATGATATTGAGGAGCCCGAGGTAGCCGAAGATAAAGAAGATGAGGCCGCCGAGGGGAGTGGCCGCGTTCAGGACGAGGGCTACGGCTGTGCAGGCGAGCCCGAGAGCAAGGCTTGTCAGGGGCCCGGCAAGGGCCATGGGGAGCTCGACCACCGGGTCGGGAATCTGCTCCTCCATGGAGGAGATCCCCCCGAGGATGAGGAGGGTGATGCTGTTGATCTTGATGCCCTTTGCCTTGGCGATTAAAGAGTGGGCGAGCTCGTGGATGAAGACGCCGAGGAAGAGGCCGAGAGCCACGACCACCCCGAGCACATAGGGCATGATCCCCGAGGCGATCAGTTCCATGTTCGGCATCTCCACGCCAAAGAGCCCGGCGAGGAGCTCTGTGGTGGGCCCGATCTGGACCCCGATGATGTAGGCAAAGAGCGGGATGACGATGAGGAACGTCCAGTGCAGCCGGACGGGGATGCCGAAGAGTGTTCCGATCTGGAAGGATCCTGCCATAGCCAGAGAGATAGCCGTCATCCCATATAATCTTACGGAATGACGGGAATCTCGCGGCGCGCGACGGAATACCAATGCCTTAATACGTTTCGAATGTATACCTTGAATCGATTACGATGAAGACGCAGATAACCGACCTTTTCGGGATGCAGGTATACACAGACAAGGCGGTGTACGTGGGCGATGTGGATGACATAGTGATCGATATCGATACAAAGAAGATCGAGTCACTCGCCGTCGGCAACCTCAATCAGGAACTGATGGAGCTCAAGGGGTTCCGCGGAGTCCGCATCCCCTACCGGATTATCAAATCGATAGGAGATATCGTCCTCATCCGCCACCTTGCCGGTGCATTCCACCGCACGAGTGCCGAATAATTTTTTTCGCGGGCGGCTGGCATGCCCAAGAACCCCCCCACCCTTCAGGATCGCGAGATTTATGCCGC
>JAVVFN010000218.1:0-2195 GCA_032250645.1 Methanomicrobiaceae archaeon
GATGCTTTCCGCTCCTGCTGGAAGGCCAGAAACCCCGGCAGCAGTTTGCGTCCTTCAATACCGCCCTCGATGTCTTCTACCCCTTTGTCCCTCCTTCAGAAAGGAAGAAGGCGGGTCCGAAACTTTCGCGCGAGGAACGGATCAGGAGGCAGCAGGAGGAGGCGGTCGTGGGGTTCGACCGGAAGATCCAGACGCTCGAGCGCGTGGTGGAGACCATCTACGCCCACTACCCACTCGTCTCTGAGATCATCAGCGCCCTCGGACAGGCACGGCTTGAACGTTCCTGGGAGGAGATCGAAGCGATCCTGAAGGCGAGCGATCATTCTGCCGCAGAGAAGATACAGGAGTTCCACCCGGCTGAATCTGCGGTAACCCTCGCGCTCGACCCTCCCGCAAAGATCGTGGTCACCGAGAGCCTGGAGGCCAATGTGGGGAGGTACTACGAGCAGATCAAGAAGCTGAAGCGGAAGAAGGAAGGTGCGCTTGCCGCTCTTGCGCGAGGCGTCGCGGAAAAACCCGCCAGGAAACCGCCGGTTTCCATACTCAAGCCGCGATGGTTCCACCGGTTCCGGTGGATGTATACCAGTGACGGGGTGCTGGTAGTGGGGGGCCGGGATGCCTCCCAGAACGAGGAGCTGGTGAAACGGTACATGGAGGGCGGCGATACCTTCGTACATGCAGACGTGCACGGCGGGAGCGTGGTGCTGGTGAAAGGGACCACCGGTTGTATGGAGGAGGCTGCACAGTTCGCTGCATCCTACTCCAATGCGTGGAAGAGCGGGCACTTCTTCGCGGACGTGTATTCCGCAGAGCGTTCACAGGTGAGCAAGACACCCGAATCAGGAGAGTATGTCCCGCACGGAGCATTTATCGTCCGGGGAACCCGCACCTACTTTAAGAACGTACCGCTCGGGGTGGCGATAGGGGTCCAGCTTGAGCCGGCACTGGCCGTCATCGGCGGTGCCGTCGCGCCCGTCACCGTCCGGACGCGCTCCCGGGTGGTGCTCAGGCCCGGGGCATTTGAGCCCGATGATATTGCAAGGAAGGTGGTGCGGGCGCTGCGCGAGCAGATGGACGTGGAAGTGCAGAAAGGATTAAAAAGCGTCCTCAACACCGAGGCGGTACGTGCCTTTGTGCCCCCGGGCGGATCGGAGATCGTGGAATCATGAAGGTGGAACCGTTCGAGCTGCGGAAGTCTTTCGGCGAGATCCGCGTGATCCCTGAGTCCCTCGACGATCTCTGGCACCTCGAACACCTCATCCGTCCCGGCGACCTCGTGTACGCCACCACCTTCCGGAGCCCTGATGCGGCCACTGATAAGATCAGGCCGGAAAAACTGGAAAAACGCCCCGTCAGGCTCGGGGTGCGGGTGGAGAAGGTGGAGTTCCACCGCAATGCAAACCGACTCAGGATCAGCGGGCTCATCGAGGAAGGGGTCGACGCCGGCTCTTATCACACCATCAACATCGACACGGGGTATGACCTCTCGATCATCAGAATGTGGAACGAACGCGCCCTTGAGCGCCTCAGCCGGGCGGAGAAGGCCGGCACTGGCGTCACCGTGCATATCCTCTCCATCGAGGAGGGGGAGGCAGAGTTCTTCCGCATCCGCCAGTTCGGGCCCGAGAAGGTGGCAGAATGCATCGCCGGGAGCGGAAAGAGGGAGGGCGGCGGGAGGAGCGTCTTCTTCGGCATGGTGGCCGGCCTCCTCGAAGAGACGACCGGTCCTGTGGTCATCGCAGGCCCGGGGTTTGTGAAGGACGAATTCTTCGATTTCCTGAAAAACTCCCATCCGCAGGTCGCGGAACGCTCCCTGCGGACCGAGACCCGGCGTATCGGGAGAGGGGCGGTGCAGGACGCCATCGCGCAGGGGGTGCTCCAGCGGATCACCGAAGACCTCCAGCTCGAACGCGAGGTCAGGTACATGGAAGAGTTCCTGCGCCGTATCGGCACCGATGGCACCGCGGCATACGGGATCGCGGAGGTGCAGCGAAGTATCGAATGGGGCGCGACAAAGACGATCCTGGTGACCGATACGATGCTCAGGACCGGCGGCGTGGAAGAACTCCTCGAGCGGGCCGAAGGGATGGGCGCAGAGATCGTCGTCTTCTCCTCCGATTTTGACCCCGGAGCCCAGCTCGAGTCGCTCGGCGGGATCGCCGCCCTCCTCCGGTTTGCGATTGAGAAGTGAGGGA
>JAVVFN010000219.1:0-2192 GCA_032250645.1 Methanomicrobiaceae archaeon
TGGTGGTGATGGCGATGGGAACCCTCGGAAAGGAGGCGGAGGTGGCGGTTGACATGCTCCGCGCCGAGGGCGTACATGCCGGGTCGATGCGGGTGCGCTGGCTCCGTCCATTCCCAACGCTGGACCTTTCAGGCCGCGAGGTCGTGACCATCGACCGTGACTACTCCTTTGGTTATGGCGGGATCCTCGCCCACGAAGTGATGGCAAAGACGGGAATAGAGCCCTATCGTGTGGTGGCAGGCCTCGGGGGGCAGGAGGTTACCTACGAGGATATTGCCAGTTTCGTCCGCGAGAGAAGGCCCGGGGATGAGTTCTGGTTTGGGGTGATGACCGATGTATGAGATCCGTCTCCATTCGCGGGGAGGCCAGGGAGGCGTGACCGCCGCAAAATTGATCGCGTATGCGGCATTCAAGGATGGAAAACACGCCACCGCAAGCCCGTTCTACGGTGCCGAACGGCGCGGGGCACCGGTGGTCTCATTTATACGAATCAGCGAGGAACCGATCAAGGTCTACAGCCAGATAAGGAATCCCGATCTTGTCATTGTTCTCGACATGGGAGTGATGGAGACCGTGGACGTGTTACAGGGGCTTAAAAAAGGAGGGGCCGTCCTCCTCAACAGCTCTGATCCAGTGGAGATGGAGGGATACCAAACCTATCATGTTGATCTCACCGGAATCGCTCTTTCGCTTGGCCTCGTGCTTGCAGGGAGCCCGATCCTCAACACACCACTTCTCGGTGCGGTTGCGAAAATGGGTCTTGCCTCTTTTGACTCTGTGAAGGAGGCAATCAGAGAGACCTTCTCGGATGAAAGGAATGTAGAGGCTGCGGAAAGGGCGTTCCGGGAGATGGATCTATGAGAAAACGAGTGGCGATCAGCAGGCCGAAGGAGGGTGCGGCAGGCAAGACCGGGACGTGGCGGACTTCCAGGCCGGTCATCGACCGGGAAAAATGTAACGAATGCGGGATCTGCGCGCTCTTCTGTCCGGACGGATGTTTCGATAAGGACCTCAATATTGATCTTGACTTCTGCAAGGGTTGCGGGATCTGCGCACAGGAATGCCCGAAAAAGGCCATCACCATGGAAAGGGAGGAGTAATCCCTTTCTATTCTTCCTCGATCGGGCATTGCCCGATATATTCAATATCAAATTTGTAAAAATGTGTATACCCGCAGTTACGGCAATGGGTGGTGAAGTGGTTGCACCCGATAACGAGTTCATGCGTTCCTCTCACCCCGCAGTTCTTGCATGACGCGGTAGGGGTAAGTTCCCAGACGTCATAACAGCCGATCGGGGTATAGGTGCCCTTTTCCGCTCTGTTTTCAACTCTCGGGAGAAAGATCCGGGTGGCACCGCAATTTGAGCAGACCACCTGTGCCTGCGAAGAGACAGCCTTGATTACCTGGTCTGCCTCCTTCCCGCAATGATAGCACTCGGTCCGGTACTTTGTGAAGATGAAGCGTTCTCCCATACTCGACTATTCAGAATGCATGCATAAAAGATGATCCGAAGGGCGTAATCCAACACCGGGATCGAGGTCGGGAAAAACAAGAAGGGGGAATTTGTGAAAAATCAGTCAAATCCGCCCATGCCAGGTGGCATACCGCCCATGCCGCCCATGCCGCCCATGCCGCCCATCTCTTCGGGCCCGGGCATACCCTCCCTGGACATCTTGGAAGCCGCGATGACATCGTCGATGCGGAGGATCATGACGGCCGCTTCGGCAGCACTGGAAACAGCCTGTGTCTTTACGCGGAGCGGCTCAACCACTCCGGCTTTCAGCATATCTTCGATCTTCCCATCTAACACGTTGAGCCCGGCCGTCTTCTCGCCTTTCTCATGGGCGGCGCGAAGTTCGACCAGCTTGTCGATGGGGTCGAGGCCTGCGTTCTCGGCGAGCGTCCTCGGGATGATCTCAAGGGCAAGGGCGAATGCCTCGATTGCGAGCTGGGCACGTCCGCCCACGCTTGCCGCATAATCCCTGAGCCGGAGGGAGAGCTCGATCTCCGGCGCTCCCCCGCCGGCCACGAATTTCTTGTCCTCGACCGCAACAGAGACAACCCGGAGGGCGTCCTCAAGTGCACGGTCCAGCTCGTCTACCACGTGTTCGGTCCCGCCGCGCACCATCAGCGTGACTGACTTGGGGTTCCTGCATTCGGTGACAAAGACCATCTCTTCGCCAGCAACCTT
>JAVVFN010000021.1:0-12430 GCA_032250645.1 Methanomicrobiaceae archaeon
GGAAGTTGCTGTGGCGCGACCCGGCCACGATCAGCCTTGCGGGGATGTCCCTCTGGACCCGCTGGAGTCTGACGTATTCGGGGAGCAGGGATTTCGCATACGCGACGAGCTCGATCAGCTCCTCCTCGGCATAGGGTGCGTACTCGCCCCTCCGGTAAAGCGCCTCGATCTCTGACCCGGGGGTCACCAGTGTCGGGTAGATCTTGAGGAAGTCCGGCCGCAGCAGGGGGTCGGAGAAGAGGCGGACAAACATGGCCCGGTCATCGTCCAGGGTTGCCCCGGGAAGGTTTGGCATGACGTGGAACCCCACCTTCAGCCCCGCATCCCGGAGAAGTCCGTTCGCCTCCACCGTTGCCGCGACCCCGTGCCCCCTCCGGTTCACTTCCAGGATCCTCTCGTCGAGGTGCTGCACACCCAGTTCCACTTTGGTCACCCCGAACCCGAGCATCCGCTCTATCTCCACCTGCCCGCAGTGGTCAGGACGCGTCTCGAAGGTGACCGCGACGCACCGCACGGGTGCAGACTCGTGGGCCCGGGCAAGCTCCTCGAACGTGCAATCACCGGGCTCTTCATTGCTTCCTTTGGCGCCGAACTCGTTCATCGCCCGGATACAGCCCCGCATGAACCACTCCTGATAGGCGGGGTCCCGGGCGGTCATCGTCCCTCCCATGACGATCAGCTCCACCTTGTCGGTATGGTGTCCGAGCTCGGCAAACTGGCGCAACCGGGCCTGCACCTGCAGCCCGGGATCAAACGCGTGCTGTCTCCCCCGGAGCGCAGCTGGCTCCTCCCCCGTATAGCTCTGCGGGGACCTGAACGGGTGGTCGGGCCCGCCAGGGCAGGGCAGGCATTTCCCGTGAGGGCACGGATGCGGAGACGTCATCACCGCGACCGGCGCAACCCCCGAGAGCGTGCGGGTTGGTTTTACCAGGAGGAGGGGACGGAGCGCCGACCGCTCATGCGCACTGGCCGCCGCAAGGATCTCCGAGTTCCTGGGGACCGCGTCCCGACCCCACTCGCGGGACATCCGTCGCTTGATGCGCTGGACATCTCCGGATGATGAGGCCTCTCTGAAAAGCCGGGAGATGATCTCCCGGAAAAATAGTGATTCATCCATACGTTTACTGTTCGACCGCGACCTTCTCCCGTTTGGGTTCTGGAACGTATTCCATCACCGGCATGGAATGGGTTCGAAGCTCCCTCACGATCTCTTCGCCGATGGTGAGGATCGCCTTCTTATGGAAGATCTTATTTTTATGGATATGCACGGGTGAGATCTCGATCTGGTCGTACTGCTCGGTAGACATCTCCTCCCCCGTAACCTCTTTGTAATACCGTTTTACATGAACCAAAAGCATATGCAGATGAAGCAGCTCCTCCTTTTGCACTCTACCACCAATCCTCAAAAACTAGTATTTCGCGAGACAAATATAGTTTATTGGTGACGTTTATATCTCCTTACGCGAGGTCGGCCGGATCCCTCGTAGGGCTGGCAATCGGCGATGCGCTGGGCGCGCCCCTGGAAGGGCTTCCTCCTCCCGCCTATCCAGTAACAGGCATGGAAAGCGGGGGAATCCATCACATTGCGCGAGGGACGACCACCGATGATACGGATCAGGCGTGCGCGGTGGCCCGTTCTCTCGTCATATGTCGCGGATATTCCCCTGCGGACCTCATGCAGCGCCTGATCGCGGCATATCTCCGGCAACCGGAGTTCTATGGGCCGACATCTTCTACGGTCTTCCGGCTCGTCCTCTCCGGGGTGCCCCTTACCGATGCGGCGCAGTACGCGCATGAATGTACCGGGCAGAGCCGCAGCAATGGTGCGGTGATGCGCGGCCCTCCGATCGGCATCTTCTACCCTCCGTCGAGGGTGCGGGAGGTGAGTTGTGCGTGTGCGCGCCTCACGCACCATGACCCGGTTGCACAGGAGTGTTCTGCGTTTGTCAACAGGATGGTGAGCGAACTCGTGCGGGGAGGAAGTCCTGAGCGAGCATATTTCCATGCCCTCTCCTCCTGCGAAAACAGTGAAGTCCGCTCTGGACTCGTGGAGATACGGGCCCTGCCCCTGGTCCCTTCGCTGGATGCGCTGGATGCAACCCGGTGCGCGCTCGCTGCCTTTCTCTTCTCCCCGTCTTTCGAGGCCGCGGTGACTGCTGCAGTAAACCTCGGGGGGGATGCCGACACCATCGGTGCGATCTGCGGCGCACTTGCCGGTGCACGATACGGCTATCCTGCCATCCCGGTCCGCTGGCGCTGCGCACTCCGCGGGCGGGCCCCCCTCCTCGCCCTCGCAAAGGATCTGCACCTTGCAGCGCAGGGGCGGCCCTAGGGCGGGCGCAGTTCCACCAATTTCAGGATGCGCCCGCGCTCGCAGGCCTCCGGTGCACTCCCCAACACCTCGCCCACCACGTACCGCTCGCCCTTGATCAGCCCTTCCGGGTGACAGAGCTCATAGCTCTTGCAGCCAGTCACCCCACAGGCCGGATCGAAGACGATGGTGGAGTTGACGATCACCTTCTCTGCAGAGATGAGCGCGACGATCGGCGATTCTATCACCTCCACCGCAGAGGCCCCGCCCTCGTGGACCCTGCACTCGTGGATCGTCCTGGAACGGACCCCGGTGATCCGGTACCGCCGGTCCAGCTGCAGGTTGTTGCAGACCCGGTACTTCTTGCATCCCTCGCACTCGGGCAGGGCGCCCCGGTACACGAATTCAAGACCCGGGACCGCAAGGAGGGCCCCGATGAGGGTAACTTTCACTTTTGATTCCGGCATCATGTATCACTTCTGGTAGAGCATCCGGATCAGGCTCCGGGCTGATTCGCGCGAAAGGCCGACATCGAGGATGGTGAACCGCTCTGGCCTGATCTCCTTTGCGGCGATGAGCGCTTCGGCCGCAGTCTCATCGTCGATCCCGATCTCCCGCGGCGTGACCGGGGCACCGATCTTCTGCAGGGAACTCCGGATGCCCCTCCAGTCCCCGCCATGCAGGTACATGGTGATGATCGACCCGATCCCGCACTGTTCCCCATGGAGGCCTTTCCCTGGCGCGAGACGGTCCAGTGCGTGGCTGAACTTGTGTTCGCCACCGCTGGCGGGCCTCGAGGAGCCGGCAATGCTCATCGCCACTCCTGAGGAGACGAGGGCCTTGGTGACGATCCAGGCCGCCTCCTCGCTCCCGGGCCGGATCAGGTCGGCGTTGTTCACCAGTATCTCCGCGGTCATCCTGGAGAGCGCGATGGCGTATTCTGAGATCGGTTCCCCGTGGAGACGGTGCGAGAGTTCCCAGTCCAGGATTGCGGTGTAGTTGGAGATGATGTCGGCGCATCCTGCGGCGAGGAGACGGTGCGGCGCCTGGGAGATGAGGGATGTATCGGCGATCACTGCAATGGGGGGGTGCGCCTGGAGGGAGACACTTCCCTCCCGGGTAGGAACCGATGCCCGGGCCGACGCGATCCCATCGTGCGATGCGGCAGTGGGAACGGAGAGGAACTGTGAGTCAAGGTTGTAGGAGGCGATCTTGGCAGTATCGATCACCCGGCCGCCGCCGACCGCAACCAGGAAGTCCACCTCTCTTGCCCGTTCCTCTGCCTCGCGGATCACCTCGGGGGAGATCCGGGAGGTGACGAAAATCTCTGTATGGTAGCTCGCGCCAAGCAGCTCCTCCACCCTGGCCCCCGCGATCTTCCTCGTCCCCGAACCGGTGATGATGAGCACTGAGGAACCGAGTGCGAGATCCTCGCAGACCTTCGGGATCTGGGAGATGACATCATGCCCCACCACCACGTCCCGGGGGAGCTGCATCCACTTCGATTTGTCGAAGAACTTGTTTTTATGTACTTTTATCCCCTCTGCACTCATCATCTATCACTAGTGATTGGAGAGTTTTTCTACAAATATTATATCGGTCCCATTCTTGAAGGTGAAGCATATACGGTGGTCGATACGCTCACCTATGCGGCAATCCTCCTGCTCTCCGTATACCTCCTCTACCGGTGGTTAAGAAGCCATGGCATCCCGGTGGACAGCAGGCTGGTCCTTGCCACCATCCCCTACGTGGTGCTGGGCGGCCTTTTAAGGGTGGTGGAGGACACCGGGATCATCCCTTCCCCATACCACGCGCTGCTGGTGACCCCCCTCATCTTCTTCGTGGTCTTCTTCTTTGCAGTTGCCGCACTGCTGGTCTCCCGGTTATTCGAGGCCCGCGGAGTGATCAGGGACGCGCTGCGCGGGTACGCCATGACCGGGACAGTGGCATCCATCGGGGCAGCGATCCTGCTCGTCGCGCTCGGCATCGGACAGTTTTCCATCGCGCCCGGGGTGCTGGCCGTGATCCTGCTGATGACCTCAGGAGCAGCCCTGGCGGTCTACGCGGTCGTGTACTACCTCTTCGGGTGGACGTTTGTTGCTGGACCGCTCTATCGCCTTCTCATCTTCGGGCACATGCTTGATGCGGCGGCCACCAGCTACGGGATCGACCTCCACCCTCTCTCCTACGTGGAGCAGCATGTGGTGGGCTCGACGCTCATCGAGGCAACGGGGACCGCTTTTGTGATGTTTCCCCTCAAGCTGGCGGTGATCATCCCTGCTCTCTGGGTCCTGGAACTCTACCGGAAGGAGGGTTCAGCGGAACTCTGGAACCTGATTCTTCTTGCCATGATCACGGTGGGGCTGGCGCCCGGTGTGCGCGATATGGTCAGGATGGTACTCTATGTCTGAGCGGTCCGGCCTCTTCGTTGCAGTGCTCATCTGCAGCGCGATCTTTGCAGCCGCCATCGTGTCAGGGGTGGCGGTCACCGGCCTCGAGGGGTCTATCGGCGATCTTGCCAAGGAGCAGGTGGAACAGATATCAGAGGGACTGGCCAGCCAGATCTCCGGGGAAGGCCCGCTCTCCCTTGCCCTGCTCATCTTTGCCAACAACCTCAGGGCATGCATCTTTCTTTTTCTTGGAGGTGCCTCGTTCGGGGTGTTCACGCTGATTATCCTGGGCCTCAATGGTGCGCTCATCGGGGCCATCGTTCAGATGCGGATTCCCGAGAAGGGGGCGCTCTGGGTGGCTGCCGCGCTCATCCCCCATGGCATATTTGAGATTCCGGCCATCCTGCTCTCAAGCGGGATGGGACTTGTGCTCGCCGAGGAACTCTGGCTCGAGCTGCAGGGTTCGGGAGATGCGGCCAGGGCTGCCGGTATGATCGGTGCGCAGTTTGTATCCCGGGTCATTCCCCTTCTCGCGGTTGCCGCGTTAATAGAGGCATTTATTACGCCCCAAATAGTAAATGTAATACTTTAGAGGTGTTTTGAGGATGGAAGAAGAGGGCGGGGCGCTCCCGCCGAAGGCTGATTTCAGCGCGTGGTACAATGAGATCCTCTGGCGGGCGGAGATCATGGACGTCCGCTACCCCGTCAAAGGCATCTACGTCTGGTACCCGTTCGGGTTCGGGATCAGAAAAGCGGTCTACCAGCTGCTCCGCGACCTTCTTGACCGGGACCACCAGGAGACCCTCTTCCCCCTTCTCATCCCTAAGCACGAGTTCATGAAAGAGGCCGAGCATATCAGGGGATTTGAGGACGAGGTTTACTGGGTCACGCACGGTGGACGGACCAGACTCGATGTACCGCTCGCCCTCCGCCCCACCAGCGAGACGGCGATCTACCCCATGTATGCGCTGTGGGTGCGATCACACGCGGACCTCCCCCTCAAACTCTACCAGATCGTCAACACCTTCCGGTACGAGACCAAGCATACCCGGCCCCTCATCCGGCTCAGGGAGATCACCTCGTTCAAGGAGGCCCATACCGTCCACCCCTCGTGGGAGGAGGCGGAGCGGCAGGTGGAGAGCGCCGTGGAGATCTACCGCAGCTTCTACGAGAGCCTCTGCATCCCGTTGATCATCTCCCGTCGCCCGGACTGGGACAAATTCCCCGGGGCAGACTATACCATCGCGGCTGATACCATCATGCCGGACGGAAGAACTCTCCAGATCGGGACCGTCCACCACCTCGGCGACCATTTCTCACGGACCTTCGAGATCCGGTATGAAGACCCCAGCGGGGAGCAGCAATACGCCCACCAGACCTGTTATGGCATCAGCGAACGTTGTGTGGCCGCACTCCTGAGCGTGCACGGCGACGATCGCGGTCTTGTCCTCCCGCCCAATGTGGCCCCCGTGCAGGTGGTCATCGTCCCCATCATCATCGGGAAACGCGAGGAAGAGATCCTCACCCATGCAAAGACTGTCGAGAAGGAATTAGGAGAGGCAGGGTACCGGGTCCGGCTGGACGACCGTGCCCTGCGGCCCGGGGCGAAGTACTACTACTGGGAGATGCGGGGGGTGCCCCTGCGCATCGAGATCGGCCCCCGTGATATCGATGCGGGGACGGTGGTGGCGGTGAGCCGGCTCGGGGAGAAGTCCAGCCTTGACCGGTCGACACTTGTCCCGGGTGTCGGGGAATGCCTCTTGCGCGTCACCACACGGCTCCGCGACGAGGCGGAGGAACGGATGAAGGAGAGGATCTATTATGCCCGGACTCTCGAGGAGGCCCGGAGTGCGGCGGAGCGTGGGATCGCCGTCATCTTCTGGTGTGGAAGGGAAGCATGCGCCGAGTCCATCGAAAAAGAGATCGATGCAGGCATCCTTGGCACGGACGTGCGGTCGCCATGGGTTCCTGATCAGGAAGGTCCCTGCCCTGTGTGCGGGACTGCCGGGAGGCCTGCGATCATCGCCCGCTCGTACTAGAGCATGCAGCGGCGGCAGAGATAGGAGATAGAAAGATCTGGGCGCTCAAGGTCGCCGGTGACCATCTTCTTCCCTCTGCGAAAAAAGAGCCTCCCGCACTTGTTACACCTCTTTGGAGAAAACCCCTCAAACCTTCCCACAGGGATTTCCAGTGAAAAAATGCTCTCTTTTTCCCCGGCCTCCAGGAGACTGGTGATCACCTGCAGGATCTGGCCGGGGCCAGCCCCCAGCCGGTCGAGCTTTTTGAAAAAGAAGTATTGCGCCATGAGCATGGCAATATCCGACCGATCGATGACTTCCCCGGAAAATCCCTCCTCCGCGATCTCATCCACAGAGAACCCGCAGAGGGGACATCTTCCCTCCACGAGCTCTTCGATGTACACCTCTTCCTGGCACCCCGGGCACCGGGTGCGGGGAGCGTGGATGCGGGATGTCATGCCTCTCTTGACTACTCCATGAGGAAGATCGCTGCGGCAATGACTGTGGTCCATTCGCTCTCTTCACTCACCACCGCGGTCTCGGTCACGTTCAAAGTCTTCCTCGGGATCTTGTCGGTGATGCTGTTGTACATATCATATGCCAGCTTCTCGGCATACTGACCGGCCCGTTCCCTGCTCTGCCCGAACGAATGGTGCTCTGCAAAATATCCCCACTGGTGTTCCATGTCCTCGGGGATCGCCACTCCCACCGAGGAGGAGATCCTGCGGTGGGACTCGTTCGAGGATACCCGCGACATCACGGTGAAGACAATGCTGCCTGCCTCGATCTGGGCCAGACCCTCCTCTTTCGGGATGATCCTGCACTTTGGCGGAAGGATAGAACTCACGGTCACAAGATTGTAGCATTCGATCGACGCCGCCCTCAGTGCCATCTCAAAGGAGGCCAGACGCTCGGGGTGCCTCCCCACACCAGAGGTGAAAAATACCTTTTTTGGAACGAAAAGCCCGGCCATTTACATCACCACAAATTTGCCATAACGTTTGAAGTTTCAGCAGATAAAGGTATTTGTATAAACATGATTAAAACGCGTTTTATTCAATTCTGGCTTCTTTAAACAAATATTCCAAGGATTTCGATGTTTTAATGCATTCAATTGTATTTTGGATTTATTAGATCCCTTCAATCGAAAAATGAAGAGATTATAGTGGATTAAAAGATTGGGGAAAAAACGCGGTACGACTCCCTTTTCCCATCCCGCCCCTGCGAAGATATTGTATAGAAGAATCGGCGCCTGGTGCCCTGTCTCCCTTCGCGGGATCGTCCGGTTGCGAGGGGATCCGGGCGTAAGGGGGAAGTTATTCTTTTGCCGGTGCCGGTGGGGTGAAGACCCTGGCCCCGAGCTCCTTGTCCAGCATGTACAGCATCCCTTTGCCCCGATCCCCCTCAATGATCCTGAGTTTGTCCACGATCTCGGTGGCATTCTCTTCTTCCTCAACCTGCTCGTTGACGTACCACTGGAGCATGTTGTAGGTGGCATGGTCCTTCTCCGCCATTGCGAGTTCGACCAGGTCATGGATCATCCCTGTCACCTTCTTCTCATGGGCAAGCGAGAACTCGAACGCCTCAAGCGGAGATTTCCAGTCCTTCGGCGGTGCCTCCACGGTCTGCAGCGCCACCCTTCCGCCGCGTGCATTGAGGTAGTCAAGGAATTTCATGGCATGTGCAAGCTCTTCCTGCGCCTGGACACGCTCCCACTGGGCAAACCCCTTCAGGCCGATGGACGCGTACCATACGGACATGGAGAGGTACAGGTATGCGGAGTACAGCTCCCACTTGATCTGGTCGTTTATCGCGTTCTGCATCCGTTCATTCATCATAACCTATTTTTCAGCTCCTCTCGAATAATGAGATAGCTGGAACAAGGAAGGATCGCTATTTATACCTTTTGTGATGGGGAAAAAAGGTTCAGGATCGTTCCGTTATCAGTCCGCGGATCGCACGGGACCGCTCGGAATCACTCTGCGAAGGCTTCCTGAACGCGTCATCGAAGATTGTCCGCTCCCGGGTATAGAAGACGCCGAGCGCGATCCGGGTGTCGGCATTGTAGTCCCATTCCCTGATCTTATCCAGCGCTTTTTTGAAGTCTTCAGGATCATGATCTTCGAGTGGATAGACCCGATCATCATAGTAGCTGGAGAGGTTGTAAAAGGTCGCACAGACCTGGAGGACGTCCACGAAAGAGAAACCCCGGAAGTGCACTGCGCCGTTGAGCGTCTCCCGCAGGTGGTCAAGCTTCCTCGTACAGGAGCGGGCGATATAGCAGGCACCGCTCGCGAGCACCAGTTCCAGGGGATTGATCGGGGGTTCCACCGACCCTTCGGGCGTTGAACGACCCTCGAAATCGAGCGGGGACGTGGGGGTGTACTGGCCGGTGGTAAGTCCGTAGACCCGGTTGTCATGGACGACCAGCGTGATATCGATATTCCGCTTTGCAGCGAAGATGAGATGGTCGAGGCCCTCTGCATAGGCGTCGCCGTCCCCTGCACAGCAGATGACGGTGAGTTCCGGGTTGGCCAGCTTGATGCCGGTCGCCACCGGGAGGGTCCGCCCGTGGATTGCGTAGAAGCTGTTCACGTCCAGGTAATCGGCCATCTTGGCATGACACCCTATCCCGGTGACGAGCACGATCGTCTCCCGCGGGACGCCCTCCTCGATGAGCCCTGCGATCACGTCTTTGAGGGTGTGCTCGATGGCGAAGTTGCCGCAGCCGGGGCACCATGTATTCTGTACCTGGGTGATCAGGTCTCTGGTCATTTCCTCACCTCCTCCACCCTCCGGGAGAGTTCGTCCACGGAGAGGGGTCTTGAGTCGTAGCGGAGGATCTTTTCATCCACGCCAAATCCATACCCTTCCATGAGCCCGGAGAGCTGGCCGGTGAAGCTGTCCTCCACTGCGATCAGCCTCGCGATCCCCTCGAGAGCAGAATGCATCGCGCGTGCGGGGAAAGGCTCGAGCACCACCGGCTGTACCGTAACTATCCCGAGGTTCTCAGCCACCTCGCGACAGACCCCTGCATTGGACCCCCAGCAGAGAAGGGCGGTCCTGCTCTCCTCCACTCCGGACCGCACCACCGGGGAGAGAGACTCGATCTCCTCTCTCATGAAGCGTACCTTCCGCATCTGCTTTTCATGGAGCCATGCGACCGTCCCGGCGTGCTCGGTCGTATAGCCGTCCTCATCGTGGGCATAGCTGTTCACCTTGATCGCAGATCCTTTCAGGGGCGGGACTGCAAGGGGGGACACCCCGGATTCAGTATCGGCATACCGCCGGTATCCTGCCCCCTCCTTCGACCAGGGGGGTGGTATGGGTCCGGCCCCCTCGATTGCGGTCGGATCAAGGGTATAGACCCCCTCGCTGAGGGTCTTGTCGACGAGCACGATCACTGGAACCTGGTACTTCCAGGAGAGATTGAGTGCCTGAGCCGACCATTCCACTGCCTGTTCCGGGGTTCCCGGGGCGATGACGAAACGCGGGAATTCCCCGTGGCCGGCTCTGAGGACGAAGAGGAGATCGCCCTGCGCAGTATAGGTGGGAGTGCCGGTGCTCGGCCCCCCTCGCTGGGAAACCACCACGGTGACCGGGACTTCGGTCATGCCCGCCATGGAGAACCCCTCGTTCATGAGCGCAAACCCTCCCCCTGAAGTGCCCACCGCAGACCGGGCCCCGGCATAGGCAGCGCCCTCTGCCATGAGGATGACTGCGATCTCGTTCTCCGGGTGTATCACGTTGATCCCGAACCGTGTTGCCTCGGCCGCAAGGAAGTGGAGGATCCCGGAGGAGGGGGTCATCGGGTAGGCGATATAGGTGTCCAGCCCGGCGGCAAGAAGCCCCAGTGCAATCGCCTCGTTCCCCGAGAAGAGGGGGAGAGTCTCCTTCTGGAGCGGCTTGACCTCCCCCTTCGCCTCCACCGCCTCATATCCCCTTCTGGCGATGGTGAGGTTTTTTTCGATCGCACGGGGGATCTCCTTTTTCAGGACGAGCTCCACCGTCTCCCACGAAAAGCCCGCCACTTTTGAAAACGCACCGATAAGACAGGAATTCTCCATGATCGGCAATCCCCCTGCCTCCTCCGTGATGGTGGCGATGGGCACGGCAATCCCGGGCCATTCTTCCTTCACCATGTCTGAGTTATAGATGATGGAGGTCTCCTCTCCGGTCCGCTCCTCATGCTTCTCAAGAGTATTTTTGTCCAGCGCAAGGAGAAAATCAACCCTTTCACGGTGGGTCGCCACCTCCCGATCAGAAGCCCTGAGTACGGCAAAGTTATGCCCCCCGCGGATCAGCGAGGGGTAGTCATAATACATGTAAATCCGGTATCCGCACGCGGCATAGAGGCGCCCGATAATCGATCCTGCCCGGTTTATGCCATCGCCTGCCTTCCCGCCAATGAGAATTGTGGACTCCGCCATTCTTCCGCCACTCTCAACCGGATACCGTGGCGGGATCATAAATAGATTTCGGCCTTCCGCGGAACCGGAAAAAATGAGAGATATTACCGCACCACGGCCGATGCGGTGGCATCGAAGGGGTTTGTCCGCATGGCGAGGGAGAAGAGGTAGGGGTATCTCTTCCGGAGGTAGTTTGCGTAGTCGAGCCACTGTTGGGCAAGGAAGCGGTAACTCCGCTCCACATCCCCGGAGAGGTGCGTGACATCCGAATCAGGAATGGAGGAGAGATCCTCCCGCCGCCCGAGCTCCTCGGTGAGGTGGAAGACCGCACGCAGGAGATCGGTGAAGGATTCGTGCTCGAGCAGCACCGGGTTTTCAAGCAGCCTCAGCAGGAAATCGCGGTGGTCGCTGAGGTAGGAGTGGAGATATTCCAGTTCCTCTTTCTTCATGTCGACCGAATAGTCAAGCTCCCTGAGCCTTGATTCTGCTTTCCTGAAGTCTTCGTCGTCCCAGTCCCCCTGCACCACGAGGTGGCTCCGTAGCTTTTCGAGATCGGGGTCATGGTCTGAGATGAAGGCGAGGAGATGGGTGCCCACCTCAGAGAAGAAGGTGCCGATGACCATGTTAAGCTTCTCCAGCTTCTCGCGTTTGGACCGCATCGCGAGGAGCTGGTTGATGATCAGGGTCACGATCAGGACATTGATGGGAAGAAAGCCGAGCGAATTGAAGATGTAATTGACCGTGACCTCCAGATTGTGCAGCACCTGGAGTTTGATCGTGTAGATGATCACAGATGCGGCGATGAGCGCAAGTGCGAGGCGGGCCTCCCAGCTGAACTTCATACAGGGAAATATGCACGATACGTGATAGCCCTGTTGGGTCAGAGCGAGAGATACAGACCCATTCCGGCACTGATCAGCGCAAGGATGACTGTCGCCCGTCCCAGATAGACGTGCCAGTAGAAGGGGATGCGGGAACTCCCCCGCGAGAGCGACCATCCCAGGGCCGCAGTCGTGGCTGCGGCGAGGAGGGTCGCCGTGCTGAGCCAGACGGTGATGGGAAGGCCGATGAGCAGTATTCTTTCCATCAGATCTACCTCTCCTGCAGGGTCTATTCTTCCCTGCCATGCCAAGAATGTGTGTATTTATGCAGGGGAATCCTCAAATAGGATGCGCTTCACACTTCCCTTATGAAGATCTCCATCATCGGCATGCTGCTTGCCAGCATGGTCATTCTCACCATGGGTGCGGGTTGCGCAGATACCGGGGATGGGGGGGTGCCCACCACGACCCCGACGCCGGT
>JAVVFN010000220.1:0-2155 GCA_032250645.1 Methanomicrobiaceae archaeon
AGGGAGACTCGTTCGGTTGCAAGGGAGAGCGTCTTTGCGGCTGAGGACGCGACCTTCCCCCACACCTGGGACTCTGTTGACCGTGAAGAGAACGTGGTGGTCTGCGTGCCCCATACCCCCGATCCGGTCCTTTTCGGGATCAGGGGGGAGAGCCCCGCATGGGTGAAGTTGGCACGGGAGTTTATCCGTTCAGAAACGCCGGTCCTCGAACAGTTATTCTGCACAAACCAGGGGACCGATGCCCATATTATCTGCGAGGATACCTCCTCTCTCCTCGAGGGAAGGTCCTACGCGGTCCGGGGCGCGGTGATCGGTCAGCCTCACACCAGCGCCGGAGGGCATGTACGCTGCAGGATCCGCACCGAGTGGGGGGATGAGCTCCCGGCAATGGCGTTTGAACCCACAAAGGGATTCCGCAGGGTTGTCAGGCTGCTCGCGCCCGGGGACCGCATTCTCGCAGTGGGAAGCTACAAGGACGGATGTATCAACCTCGAGAAGATGGCAATCCTCTCTCTTGCCCCCCAAACACTCGTTTGTCCGCCCTTCTGCCCGTCCTGCGGGAAGCGGATGACCAGTGCGGGAAGGAAGAAAGGATACAAATGCAGGAGTTGCAGGGCGCGGGCAACAGACCCGCAGGTCACAATCCTTCCCCGTGAAATTGGAACCGGCTGGTACGAAGTTCCCCCCACCGCACGGAGACACCTGGCTCTTCCTCTCGTGCGCTGCAACGGCGGCACGCCTCCATGGTGGCAAAAGGAGTTATCGGTTACCGGGGAGAACGTATAAGCAATGGGTGGAGAGATCATGGATGAACGTTCCTGCGAGGCGGTCCGGCAGGTACATCTTCGCCCGGGGATGAGCGTCGGCGAGCTGGTCAGCCAGCTCGGATCCGCAGGTGCCTTCAATGCAGGATCACTCGCTGAAGCGGCAGATGTCTACGAGATGATGCTGCAGGACCCCGGATGCCGGACCTTTTTCGGGCTTGCCGGCGCGATGGTCCCGGCAGGGATGGGAGGGATTGTGGCCGACCTGATCGATCGCGGTTATATCGATGTTCTGGTGACCACAGGAGCGAACCTCACGCACGATATCATCGAGGCGATCGGCTGTGCGCATTACCACGGCACCGAGGTCTGCGATGATGTGCAGCTCCACAAGAGCGAGATCAACCGCATCTATGATGTCTATCTCCCCCACGAAGCCTTCCTCCGCTTCGAGGAATTCATGCAGGATATCCTCTCGTCGATCCCGGACGGAAAGACGCTCTCCATCCATGGCCTGCTCCGGCACATCGCTTCCCCTCTCAGGACGGGGATCCTCGCGACCGCCATGAAAAAAGACGTGCCAATATTCTGTCCAGGAATACAGGATTCTATGATAGGGCTGCAATACTGGCTTTTCGGGCAGACCCACAGGGTGACGGTGGATGCATTTGCGGATATGCGCGAACTGATGGACCACTGTTTTGGGGCAGAGCGGGCGGGAGTATTCGTGATGGGCGGGGGCGTGCCGAAGAATTACATCCTCCAGAGCATGCTCATGACCCCCAGGGGATTCTCCTATGCCATTCAGCTTACCGGGGACCGGCCTGACCTTGGCGGACTCTCGGGTGCAACCCTCGATGAAGCCCGTTCATGGGGAAAGATCGGCGAGGATGCACGCGCAGTCACCGTATACGGCGATGCCACCATCACGTTTCCTCTGGTGGTGGCGGCCGTCCTCGAGAGGTTGGAGCGATGACCGAACTGATCCTGGCACTCGATGTAACGCGGGGAGATGAGGCCTACTCAATCGCGCAGGCCTGCGCACCCTACCTCGATGCGATAAAGATCGGCTACCCGCTGGTGCTCTCATCCGGGAGAGACATGGTTTCCGAGATTGCCGGGCTCGGTCTCCCCCTGATTGCAGATTTCAAGGTCGCAGATATTCCCCACACCAACCGTCTCATCACAGAGCAGGTATTCTCCATGGGGTTTTCTGCAGTGATCGCCCACGCCTTCACCGGGAAGGACTCGACCAGGTCCTGCATCGATACCGCCCACGAATGCGGAGGGCGCTGCTACGTGGTGGTGGAGATGAGCCACCGGAGCCATCGCCCGGTACCAGGGCAAAGCTGAACTTGCCCACCTCGGGAGTCGTGGCGGCGCCACAGTGC
>JAVVFN010000221.1:0-2144 GCA_032250645.1 Methanomicrobiaceae archaeon
CCACCTCGTCGGCGATCCGGTGTCCCCGGCCCCTCACGAGCTCGGGGTCGACCGATGCGGCGAGGGCAGAATGGAATGCTTTCTGCTTCTCCTTCTTGTTTATCCTGCGGAGGAGGACCTTCTCGACCTTCGGCGGGTGCGCGGAGCGCCCGCCCACCGCCTGCGGGACACGTGCGACCTTTGAAGCGTTCTTGAGGCGGGGCACCATGGCGACGCCGCGCCCGCTCCCCCACGACTCTGCCGAGGTCCGCATCCCTGCGAAGGGACCGGTGCCGTGCGGCTGGTACCGGGTGCTCTGGATGGCGATCACTGCCTTCTTGATGAGGTCAGGGCGGTATTCTGTCTCGAAGACTGCCGGAAGCTCGATCTTGCGGGCAACTTCCCCGTTTATTGTGCGAACGTTTGCTTTCATCTCCAGCTCACCCCTGCTTGCTCCTCAGGCTCGTATACTGGATGGACGGGATACGCTCCACGTGTTCACGCTGGCGGATCGCCGGCCGGATCCTGATCAGGCGCTTTGTCGGGCCAGGAACCGATCCCTTGATCATGACATAGGGGTTGCGGACAAGCCCGTAGTGGAGGAACCCTCCATCCGGGTTGATCTCTTCCCCGTTCTCGCTGATCCGCAGCACCCTCTTGTTGAACTCGGTCCTCTGCTGGTAGCCCATCTGCCCTATCTGGGGGACCTGCCACCGGACATGGTGCGGGTTCCACGGCCCAAGGTTCCCGATGTGGCGCTTCTTTCCGCCGCGGGAATGCTTTCCCTTCCTTACCTGGATACCCCAGCGCTTGACAGGGCCCTGGGTGCCCTTCCCCTTTGTCACCGCGGTGATATCGACGTACTGTCCAATCTTCACCACATTGGAGAGCGTGACCTCCTTTCCGAGCAGGGACTCGGCATAGTCGAACCTTGCGTCCATACTTCCCCCTGCCACCCGGACCTCCATGAGATCGGGCACTTTCTTCGGAACTCCGGTGATCACGTCCGGCTGGGTGTAGGTGAGGACAAAGATCTCCGCCACCGATCCTGCGGCAATCGCGTCCCTGATGGACTTTACCGCACCGCCCGCATCATGGGATGCGGGGGTGGTGATCCGGCCTTCCAGTTCCGCGGCCGCGCCTTCTGCCCATGCCTCGGTCATCGCGTGCAGACCATAGCTGTCCTGGGTATACACACGGACCGCGGCTACCTTCATGGGAGGCGTCTCGATGATGGTGACGGGCACCATGATGTCCTTGCCTTCCGTGGGGCTGAACTTGTGGTCATCGACCATGACCACGTGGGTCATCCCCACCTTGTAGCCGGCGAAACCCTGCAGTACCGGTTCACCCTCGTGCACCGGCCAGGACCCGTAGTGGGGCACCTGGCTCTTTGCTCGCTTTCTGGGACTATATGCGAGGGACCCTCTCCGTGGTCTCGATACTTTTCCCATACTTTCATCAATCCTTAATCGCGTCTGTGATGTGCGTGTAGAAGCCTGCCCCGCATCAGCGCGGCGGAATATCCGCCACGTTCAGCAATGCAAGGGTTGCGTACACGGCCTCTTCTGTTCGAACCGTCGCGGTGCCCTGGTTCGGCACCGTATTTGCCACCACACTGGAATACTCCGAGATTGAGTGTCCTTCGTCGTTCAGGATTGAACCGACTCCGCGGTCCGGAGACCCGAAGACCACCAGCACATTCCCGCTAAGCCGCTCCCCAAGCAGGGAGAGCGACCCTTCCTCCATCCCCTCGCCCTCCACAGAGGTGATGATGGCGAGGTCTGCATCGGCGCAGGGCCGGTGCAGGGATGGCGAAGCGGTGGTCCGATATCCCCAGTAAGTTCGAGATCGTTCCGGTGTGCACCAGAATAACCCGTCTCGCGAATAGATCCTGACCGTGATCCGCGTCCCGAACGGCATCGATTCTGCCATCGGGACAGGGCTCGTTGCACCAACGTCCACCCACACGGACACATCAGATCCAACGTCTGTCAGCCCGTTGTGTCTCTGCACAACTCCTTCTCGGTATTGTCCCTCCTCCAGGGAGGGGGTCACCATGTGATGAGGCATCCGGAGCGGCGGAAGCACCCCTGCATACCGCAGAAGCGCTGTCTTTTTGAACAGGTGCCTGCGGAGATACGGGGGTGTTTCAGCATACCTGA
>JAVVFN010000222.1:0-2114 GCA_032250645.1 Methanomicrobiaceae archaeon
CCTCTTCCTCCCTGCTCGCGATCACGTCTCCCCCTTCCCGCTCTACAAGGCCGTATTCGCTCAGTTTCCACTCGTGGTCGAGCGCACGTTTGCGGAGCTGGATGTTGTGCGCCTTGGAGCCGGTGAAGTACTGGAGCGCGGCGCCGAACTGCTCCTCCCTGATCACCCGGAGGTCCACGTGGAGGTTCTTTGCCAGCACGATAGTACAGCGTTTCGGACCCTTGCGAAGGACCTTTTTTTTCTCCGGGAGCGAGCAGAAGAAGTCAGAGACCGCCTCGGGGTCTTTCGTGGAGACCAGGATGTCCACGTCCCCCACCGTTTCTTTGCGGCGGCGGATGGAACCGGCCAGGTTCGCTTTCACCACCGCTTCGTGGTCTTTCAGCTTCTGCTCGATGCTCTCCGCCTCGCGGAGGATGTAGCCGAGCAGGAAGCGTGAGTGGCGTTCTTTCCAGACCTCGATCCCTTCCAGTATATTCTCCTCCGATTTTTTCCCGAAGCCTTCGAGTTCCCTCAGCCTCTCGTTTTTCGCCGCGGCTTCCAGCTCCTCGATCCCCGAGATGGAAAGTTCCCTGTAGAGTTTGAACGCGGTCTTCGGGCCGATACACTCGATCTCCATCATCTCCCGCATCCCCTCAGGCCGGTCCTCCCGGAGGTCCTCGAGGTACGGGAGCTCCCCTTCTTCGATCAGGGTTCGGATCTTCTCACCGATGCTCTCACCGACCCCGGGGATCTCCTCGAGCTCGCCCCGCTCGTAAATATCATTGATATCCTCCCCCAGGGTCTCGATGGTCTGCGCGGCCCTCCGGTAGGCGCGTGGTTTGAATTCCACCGACTTGAGATCGAGCAGATCGGCGATCTCGAAGAGGATATCTGCAATCTCCGCGGTTGTCACTTTTTTCCTGGCCATCTCTCTCTATCCGCTTCCCTGCTGCCGGTACATCTGCGCGATCTCCTCCACGCTGGTCGCCTGGTCAGGGCTCTTCTCCGGCCTCCAGCGGATAAAACGCGGGAAACGAAGCGCAAATCCCCGTTTGTCCTCCTCGCTCCAGCCGCAGGTGTGAGCAGAGCTCCGCGTGATCTCTGACCCGAGCACCTCGATCACGAACTCGGGCGAGAACCAGAAGTCGGGTTCGCTCTGGCTTCGCACCTCGCAGCGGGCAGGCTTCTCCTTGATCTTCACGTCGCTCAGTTTTTCAGGCATGCCCTCCAGTTCTTCGTCAGAAAAGCCGGTCCCGACCCCGCAGACCGTCTGGAAGCGGTCTTCCTTGCGGTTGTAGGCAGCGCACAGCACCGAGCCGTACATGCCGCTCCGCTTCCCCTTCCCCGCAGTAGCCCCGATGATGACGAGGTCCAGCGTATCCGAAAGTTCGGTCTCGTACTCTTTCTTCCATTTGATCCACTGCCAGGACCGGTTTCCCGGTTTATAGGCAGAGTTTTTTGCGCACGACTTGCAGACCACCCCTTCCAGCCCCTTCTCGATGTTCGCCGAGAAGGCGGTATGGATCTCCTCCACGGAGGTGCAGACCTCCATGCCTGAAGGGATAAAAAAATCGGTAGGCTCGAGGATCTGCTTGAGTTTGGTCCTCCTTTCAGGATAGGTATCGCTCATCTGCGAGTTTCCGTCCAGGTACAGGAGGTCAAAGACCACGTACCTCACCGGGACCTTCTCCGAGTACTCCTCCACCCCGTACTTTCGACGCCGCTGCATCAGATTCTGGAACGGCTGGTACTCCCCGCTATCCGGGTCATATGCAACCACTTCGCCGTCGATGATGGCAGTATCGGCGTAGATATGGTCCCGTACCTGCGCCACCACGTCGGGGAACTGCCCGGTGACATCCGAAAGGCGCCTTGAGAAGAGGTGCACGGTGTTGCCGTCCTTGTGCGCCTCGATCCGCTCCCCGTCATACTTCTCCTCTGCCGCGATCTTCTCGCCCGGGATCTTCCCCATGATCTCATCCATCTCTGAGACCCGCTGGGCAAGCATGGGTGAGATGGGCCGGTTTAAGGAGACCCGTATCCTCTTTACGCCCGAAAGTCCGCTCCGTTTCAGGATCTTCGCCACGTGCCCGATATCTGAACAGGTGTTGTAGGCATGTTCGAGCACCGGCCTT
>JAVVFN010000223.1:0-2100 GCA_032250645.1 Methanomicrobiaceae archaeon
CCTGCCCACCCCTGCTGCCGCGAGGTAGTAGGCGACCGGGGACCCGAGCCCCCCTGCCCCGGCGATGAGGACCGAAGCCTCCCGGAGAGCCATCTGCCCCTCCTCCCCGAAGATCATCATCTGGCGCCCATAGCGCTCCCTCTCCCGTGGTGAAAGTGCGGTCTTCTCCAATCCTACCCGCTCCCTTCCTCGCTCGCCTCGTGGGCATGGACCTTCTCCTCCCACGGCTCAAGACCCTGCTTTCTCCGGTAGTCATTGATCGCCTTGTGGATTGCCTCCTCTGCAAGGACCGAACAGTGCATCTTGATCGGGGGGAGCCCCTCCAGGGCTTCGGCGACCGCCCTGTTGCTGAGCTCCCACGCCTCCTCGAGGGTCTTCCCCTTCACGAGCTCGGTCGCCATGCTGCTCGAGGCGATTGCGGCCCCGCACCCGAATGTCTTGAACTTCGCATCGACGATCCGGTTCTCCCTGATCCTGAGGAAGATCTTCATGATGTCCCCGCAGACAGGGTTTCCGACCTCTCCGACCCCGTCCGGGTCTTCGATCTCGCCCACGTTCCGCGGATTGGCGAAGTGGTCCATCACCTTCTCACTGTACATGCTTCTTCTCCTCTCCTGTTGGATAGAGCGGGGAGATGGCCCGCAACCGCTCCACCACTCCCGGAATCACCTCAAGGACCTTCTCGACCTCCTCCGGGGTATTCCTCTCCCCCAGCGTCAGCCGCAGGGAGCCGTGTGCGACTTCGGGGGGGAGGCCGATCGCCTTCAGCACGTGGGAGGGCTCGAGCGAGCCGGAGGTGCAGGCGCTCCCGGTCGAGGCGCAGATGCCCTCCCGGTCGAGGCGAAGGAGCATCGACTCCCCCTCGACAAACTCCACGCTCACGTTCACGTTCCCCGGGAGCCTCTCGGTGGGGTGCCCGTTCAGCCGGGTAAACGGGACCGTTCCGAGGATGCCACGGATCAGCCGGTCGCGCAGGTTTCTCTGCCGCTCCGCCTCTTCTGGCATCTCTTTGACGGCGATATCCAGCGCCGCGGCCAGCCCCACGATGCCGGCCAGGTTCTCGGTCCCGGCCCTCCGTTTCCGCTCCTGGGCCCCGCCGTGGAAGAGGGGATCGATCCTCGTCCCCTTCCTGAGGTAGAGCACCCCGGCCCCCTTCGGCCCGGAGAACTTGTGGGCCGAGAGCGAGAGGAGGTCGATCCGGTCGTCTTTCACCGAGAGGGGGATGTGGCCGACTGCCTGCACCGCGTCCGTGTGGAAGGGAACCCCGTGGTCCTGTGCGAGGGACCCGATCTCGCGGACGGGCTGGATCGTCCCGATCTCGTTGTTGGCAGTCATGATCGAGATGAGGATAGTCTGGGGGGTGATGGCGTCCTCGAGTTCCCCGGGGTCGACCATCCCGTAGGAGTCCACCGGGAGGTAGGTGACGCGGAAGCCATGCCGCTCCAGGTACTCTGCCGGGTGGAGGACGGCATGGTGCTCGATCGCGGAGGTGATGATGTGGTCTCCCGCCTTCCTGTTTGCAGACGCCACCCCCTTCAGGGCCCAGTTGTCAGATTCTGTCCCGCCGGACGTAAAGTAGATCTCGCCCAACTCTGCGCCCAGCGCACGGGCCACCGTCTCGCGGGAGGACTCCACCACCTCTCTTGACTCCCGGGCAAGAGAGTAGACGGATGAGGGGTTCCCGTACCGTTCATGGAGGTACGGGTGCATCGCCTCCACCACCTCAGGCCGCACCGGAGTGGTGGCGGCATGGTCCATGTAGATGATCTGATCTCCTGGTGTCATCTATGTCTCCTTGGGGCAGGCTGGCTGGCAGCCGGCACATTCACAATTGTGAATATCTTCTCAGATCTTCTCCTCCGCTCCATTTAATGGTTGTGCCGGGGCATTGACCTGAACACTGTTATTATCATTCTCCGCGGTGCATAACTTCATCCATGCGGGACCCCCCTGTAAAGAAGACACTCTACTGGTGCGACCGCTGCGATATCCCCCTCATCGGCAGGAAGTGCGGCTGCGGGGCAGAGGGAAGGGCGGTCCCTCTCCTGCAGCCCTACGACGTCCGTCCAGCCCTGGCCTTCGACCGGGAGCTGATCTCCT
>JAVVFN010000224.1:0-2094 GCA_032250645.1 Methanomicrobiaceae archaeon
TCAAGCTTTCTGCATTCTTCGAGATAGTCGGGAATCAGGCCCTTCACGTCCACCACATCGATCTCGACGCGACATGCGATGCGGAGGAGAACCTGGTCACGCTCTGCGAATCCTGCCACGCACGCGCCCATACAGGGATGCGTCGGGGGGACAGGGCAGAGTGGATCCGGCGGATGCTCCGGGCTTCAGGTCAGGAAAGGTCCCTGAGCACCGCCGCAAGGCGGCTTGCTCCCTCCTTGATCTCCTCCACGCCGGAACTCGAGAAGTTGAGCCGTATGGAGCCGTAGCCCCCGCCGTCCACGTGGAAGGGGACGAGGGGGAGGACCGCCACCCCGCAGGAAACCCCGCGGGTAAAGACGTCCATCGAGGAGATTCCCGCCGGGAGCGTGGCCATCATGAAGATCCCGCCTTCGGGGGTGGTATGGGTCAATCCGGGGATTTCGTCGAGGCAGTCGCACATGCAGCGGCAATGCTCGCCGTACATGCGGACAACCCTTTCCAGGTGGGCATCGAGATCGCTCCGTGCGAGGTAGCGGTGGAGGATCATCTGGCAGAGGTGGTTTGAGTGGAGATCTGCTGCCTGTTTTGCGATATTGAACTTCTCGAGTACCCGGGGCGGGGCACAGATCCACCCGATCCGCATGCCCGGCGCGACGGTCTTGGAGAAGGATCCCGAGAGGATCCCGAGCTCCGGGAGGTGGCATTTGACCGGAATCCGGGATCTCCCGTCAAAGAAGAGCTCCCCGAACGCATCGTCCTCGTAGAAGGGAAGTTGGTATTCCCTGCAGATGGCGGCAAGCTCCTGCCGCGTCTTTTGGGCATAGGTGCGGCCCGAGGGGTTCTGGGAGTTTGGGACCCCGTAGAAGAAGGCCGGTTGTTCCTTCCTCACCATCTCCTCGAAGAGGGCAGGGTCCGGGCCGGGATCTTCCAGCGGGACCGGGCAGAACCGGGGCTGGTACAGGGAGAATGCCTCTATCGCCCCCAGGTAGCCGGGACTCTCGATCCCCACCCGGTCCCCGGGGTTGAGCAGGATCTTTGCCACCAGATCGAGACACTGCTGGGAGCCGTTCACGATCTGGATCTCGGAGGGGTCGACCAGAAGGCCCATTCGTGCCCGGTAGCGGTCGGCGATACACGTCCGGAGCGGGAGGTAGCCGTCGGTGGTGGAATACTGGAGTGCTGCACACCCGTCCTCTTCCAGCACCTCGGCGGCGGCACGGGCCAGCCCCGCGCGGTCGATGGCGGCACTGCTCGGGAGGCCCCCGGCGAAGGAGATGACCTTCGGGTCCTTCGAGACTGCAAAGAGCCGCCCGAGGAACGACTCCGGAACATGGCCCATCCGGTCACTGAATCGGTACTGCACGTACCCCAACTATCGTATCCCGGGTCCCAAAAAGGGCACTCACCACCACTCCTTCACCGGCGCGATCAGGCCGGGGCCTTCGGCCTTCGGATCGTTGACCACGGGGGAGACACGGTGCACCTCAAGGTCCTCTCCCCGGTACGGGGCCAGCAGGGAGGCAAGGTGCTCAGACCGGGTCTCCGGATCGATCCAGGCCGCCTCGTCCTCCTCCTTGAGGATAACGGGCATGCGGGGGTGGACCGGGGCAACAAGGGAGCTTGCATCCGTGGTGAGGAACGCATAGGTCAGGAGCGGACGGCCTGCTGCATCCACCCCGATATCCGCGATCCCGGCAAAGGAGAAGTACGCATCACCGGCCAGGTGGTAGTAGTAGGGGAGGCGGGTGCCGCCTTCCTCCTTCCACTCGTAAAACCCGCTCGCCGGGACCAGGCACCGGTGGTGCCGGAATGCAAACCGGAACGCGGGTTTCTCTGCGACCGTCTCTGCCCGTGCATTGATAAGCCGCCGGCCAATCGCGGGGTCTTTTGCCCAATGGGGCACAAGCCCCCATTCCGCACACTCCATCCTCCTCGACTCCCCATCGCGGAGGATCACGGGCATCTCCGACCCCGGGGTTACGTTGAAGCGGGACCGGAGGCCGAGGGTGGGGATATGCACCCTGAACCGTGCACCGAGGTCATCGGTGACCACGAGGGAGTAGCGGCCGCACATGGTGAAAGGATAAATGCATC
>JAVVFN010000225.1:0-2091 GCA_032250645.1 Methanomicrobiaceae archaeon
CTCGCAGGATATCATGCAGGCAGAAGCCGATATGCTGCTCTCCCGTTTTCTGGTGGAAAACCGAATCGGCTTTTCCATTGCATTTTCCTGCAGCGTGATCACCATCGACACCGTCGGCTCCATTCTCTATGGCGATGAAACGGCCAGGGTCGGGGACCTCCAGGAATGCATCCGGAGGGTCTGGTCCACCTGCAGGAAAGAGACCGTGGTGGCGATGGCGAGCGGGGTGATGATCGACCAGAATTTCGGGTACATTGAGTACACCATCACCTCGGGCGGAAAACCGTTTCCCGGTGCAAAGAGTACCATCTCTTCACTCCACCATGCCGGTGTCGCAACCTATGTCGCGTCCGGCGACCGGACCGATAAGCTGGTGAGAATGGCGGATTACCTTGGTATTCCCCAGAGTAATGTGCACGGGGTAGCCACCCCGTCGATCAAGGCACAGGTGGTGGAAGATCTCAAGGCCTTCTACGATATCGTGGTCATGGTGGGGGACGCAGTGAACGATCTTGCCGCCATGCTCAAGGCCGATGTAGCAATCCTGAGCCTTCAGCAAAAAGATGAAAAGCCCAGGGCCCTCTATGATGCTGCAGATTTCGTCATTCACCATGTCGCGGAGGTCGTGGACATCGTGGAAAAGATAAAGAGAGAAAAATGCTGACTTGTTGCAATATAAAGAATAATATTGTGTCAAAACCAGAGTAAACTGAGGAAGGTAGCAATGGCCCCTTTGATCACAGTAAATAACCTCACAATGGCTTTTGATGGTTCAGAGGTTCTCAAAGATATCAATTTTGAACTTGATGAGGGTGAAATTCTCGGAATTATTGGGAGGAGTGGCGCAGGAAAGACGGTGCTGATGCACCTCATCAGGGGGGTGGACCATCCGCCTACCTCAGGATCGATCATCTATCATATCACCGCATGCCAGGCTTGCGATTTTATCAGCACTCCGGGCCTTGCGAACGCCCAGTGTCCCAAGTGCGGGGGCTCCCTCAACCACATGGATGTCGATTTCTGGGCTGAGGAGAACGAGGACCTCAAAAAGCGGATCATGAGGAGGACGGCCATCATGTTTCAGCGGACTTTTGCCCTGTACGGTGATGACCGTGTGATCGAGAACGTCCTCCATGCCCTCGATGACGTCAATTACCCTTCTGAACAGGCGATCTCTCGTGCGGCCGATCTCCTCGACGAAGTTCGCCTCTCCCACCGGATGATGCATATCGCCCGTGATCTCTCTGGAGGAGAAAAGCAGCGGGTGGTGCTTGCAAGACAGCTTGCAAAAGAGCCCTTCCTTCTCTGTGCGGATGAACCGACCGGGACGCTTGATCCGAAGACAGCACGGGTCGTGCATGACCTTCTGGAGGAGGCAGCACAGAATAACAATATGGGGATGATCGTGACCTCCCACTTCTCCCAGGTCATTGAAGACGTGGCAAACAGGGCTATTCTCCTTGAAGAGGGCAGGATCGTAAAGATTGGGAAGCCGCCCGAAATCATCAAGAAATTCATGGAAAAAGCCGATGACACCGAGAAGTTTGAAAGAGGCAAGATCGGTGACCACGTCCTGATGAGCCGTGATATCACCAAGCGTTTCATCTCAGTGGACCGGGGGGTGGTCAAAGCAGTGGACGGGGTCTCCTTCAATGTGGCCGAGAAGGAGATATTTGGTATTATCGGCACCAGCGGAGCAGGGAAGACGACCCTCTCCCGCATCATTGCAGGGATTATTGAACCGACTGGCGGGGAGATGAATATCCGTATCGGAGACGAATGGGTGGACATGACCAAGCCGGGAATCCAGTTCAGGGGGCGTGCAAAGGCCTATATCGGACTTCTTCACCAGGAATATGATCTCTACCCCCACAGGACCGTGCTGGACAATCTTACTGATGCGATCGGTCTGGAGTTTCCCAAGGAACTCGCGGTCCGGAAAGCGGTTATCACCCTGAAAATGGCGGGATTTCCCGAGGAGAAAAGCCGGGATATCCTGAACCGGCGCCCAGACCAGCTGAGCGAGGGGGAGAAGCACAGGGTGGCCCTCGCGCAGGTATTGATACGGGAGCCCCGGATCGTCATTCTGGA
>JAVVFN010000226.1:0-2079 GCA_032250645.1 Methanomicrobiaceae archaeon
CTTGGAGAAGTGGTTCACGTCAAGACCGGAGTATATCTTCGCATACCCAGCAGTGGGGAGCACGTGGTTCGTGCCGGACGCGTAGTCCCCGCAGGCCACCGGGGCAAAAGGCCCGACGAAGATCGAACCCGCATGCCGGGCGGCGTTCAGCACGGGGAAGCTGTCGGTCACCTGGATCGAGAGGTGCTCGGGAGCGATCCGGTCCATGGCTGAGACTGCAGCCGCAAGGTCGTCCACCACCACGTATCCGGAGCGGGTGAGCGCCTGCCTGATGATCTCCTGCCGCGGGGAGGCGGCAGTGAGCCGCTCGATCTCTCTCCCCACCTTCTCTGCGAGTTCTGCATCCGGGGTGATGAGGACGCAGCCTGCCTCCGGGTCGTGCTCTGCCTGTGCGAGCACATCGGACGCGATGAAGGTGGGATCAGCAGAGCGGTCGGCGATGATCCCGATCTCGCTCGGGCCTGCGGGGAAGTCGATCTCGGCATGTTCACGGAGGAGCATCTTGGCGGCGGTGACGTAGATGTTGCCCGGCCCCACGATCTTCTGGACCGGACGGACGGTCTTGGTGCCGAGAGCCATGGCCGCGATCGCCTGTGCACCCCCGATGCGGAAGATCTCGTCCACCCCTGCGATATCGAGGGCCACCAGGGTGAGCGGGTGGATCGGGGGCGGGGAGCAGGCGCACATCTCCGGCACCCCCGCCACCTTCGCCGGGACTGCGGTCATGAGCGCAGTGGAGGGGTAGGCCGCCCTCCTTCCCGGGATATAGAGCCCGACCCGGTCGAGCGGCGTGGTCTTGACCCCGAGCACGATGCCGGGCTCCACCTCCTCGAGCCAGAGGTCACGAGCCTTCTGGAGTTCATGGAACCGCGTGATCCGGGCTTCTGCCTCGATAACAGCCTCAATGAGCCGGTCCTCGACCTCTTCGTAGGCTGCCTCCCGTTCCTCCTCGGTGACCACCAGGGAGTCGGGCGGGTTGTCGTACTTCCTGGTCATCCGCCAGAGCGCCTCGTCCCCCTCGTTGCGCACCGCGTTGATGATATCAAGCACCGATTGTTTTGCCTCGTCGAGGCTTCCGCGCCGGTCCTCGACCCACCGGTCGATGTCAAGCGGTCTCCACATATGGGGAAAGAATTTCGTTTCGGGAGGGATAAGTGTGTTCACAAACGTGAGGAAGACGGATGCCAAAGCGCCATGATATCGAATCCAAACTGAAGGGCGAGAGCCTCGTCCGGAAGGGACTCCTCGCCCGGTACGAGGGCCGCGAGCAGATGCGGATCACTCCTGACCTGAACATCGTGAAGGTCGGCGGCCATGGCCTCATCGATTACGGGGCCCCGGTGATCCTTCCCCTGGTCGAGGAGATCGGGACGCTCTCCAAGAAGCACCAGATGCTGGTCGTGACCGGCGGAGGGGTTCGGGTCCGCCATATCATGGACATCGGGCTTGACCTTGGGATGCCGACAGGAGTTCTGGCCGAGCTTGCGGGGAGGATCAGCGAGCAGAATGCCGTCATGATGACAGTCCTCCTCGCGAGGTGGAATGCGGTGCGGATCGGGGTTTCCGACCTCCTGGACCTTCCCATGCTCCTGAAGATGGGAATCCTTCCGGTCATGCACGGGACCCCTCCGTACGGGCTCTACGAGAATCCGCCCGAGATCGGGATGATCCCGCCGCACCGGACCGATACAGGGGCCTTCCTTGCGGCCGAGGTGCTGGGCGCAAAGAGCATCATTCTCCTCAAGAACGTGGACGGCCTCTACACGGCAAACCCCTTCGATCACCCTGATGCCGAGCTGATCCGGGATATCACCGCCGAAGAATTGATGGAGATGGATCTTGAGGATCTCGTACTCGAGACAAAGGTGGTAGATCTCCTCCGGTTCGCGAAGAACGTCGATGAGGTGCGGATCATCAACGGGCATGTCCCCGGCAATCTCACCAAAGCCCTCTCCGGGGAGAAGATCGGGACGACTATCCGGGTACGGTAAGCATGTATGATTAACCAGACCTCATGTAAATAACATTTATATGCTTTATTCACCTCTCTCATTTTCATGAACGCAAGATTCGTTCAGA
>JAVVFN010000227.1:0-2041 GCA_032250645.1 Methanomicrobiaceae archaeon
CGGTTGAATTGAGGTACCGGTACCCGTCCCCGGGCGATGCCGGGGGTGTTGCGGATACTTCCTGCACATCGGCAAGCATGTTCTCCGCCGGTACCCACAAAAAGGGGCTCGCTTGAGTCATGGTGCCGCCGAAGAGATACTTGCCCCCGTACTTGGAATTTGCGTGGGAGAGGATCATGGATCGGATCTGCATGAGCTCTTCGGCTGCGCCCTGCCTGGTTGCCGCTGTAGCGGTGGAAGATGACTCCCTCACGGCAAGCTCGCTGGCGCGCGAAAGGAGGTCGTCCACATCGATAAGGATGGTGTCCATTCTCGAGAGCCATCCCTGGGCGTGGTCAATGGATTTCTTGAACTGATCAAAGGCATTGAGCTCCGTGCGGTAGAGGAGAACGCTCGACAGACCCATGGGATCGTCAGAAGGTCTGTTTATTCGTTTCCCAGAGGATATCTGCCCATTGAGATTGAAAAGTTTTTCTGTGGTACTCGAAAGATCTTTCACGAGCTGATAGTAGAGAAATCGATTGCTTACCTTCATACGCCATCCTTATCGGCATCTCGTTTATGGTGCTTTACGTCGATGCAAGGAGCCTGCCAGAGGGATAACCCTTGCTTTTTTCTGTGATGAATCCGGCAACGAGGGGAAAAGTGTTCCGTGTGGAGGGAACTCTTTTCCCTGTCTATCTCCTGCTGAGGAATTCCTGGATTGCTCGACACTCTCTGATGAGCGACTCCTCGTCCACGGTCATTGAGGTGAAATTTTTCACAACGATCCTGCCGTCTATCACCACGTCCTTTACGTTCGCCCCCATCGCGGCGTAGATCACGTGCGAGATCGGATTGTGCACCGGGACCAGGTTGGGTGCGTGGCCATCGAGCACCGTGATGTCGGCTACCTTTCCCGCCTCAAGCCGTCCCCCGGCAAAGCCCAGGGCACGAGCGCCGTTTTCGGTTGCGAGCGCAAGGGCAGCGCATTCATCGAGCACGGTGGGATCCATGGTGCTGATCTTGTGGAGTTTTGCCACTGTCGAGATTTCCCCGATGAGGTCGAGATTGTTGTTGCTGGCGCACCCGTCGGTGCCGATGGTGACATTGACCCCGGCTGCGATCATCTGGGGAACAGGGGCGATTCCCGATGCGAGTTTCATGTTGCTCTCAGCGTTATGGGAGACCGATACGGCATGCTGTGCAAGGAGGCTGATATCGTGATCGGAGAGGACTACGCAGTGCGCTGCCAGCGTCTTCTCGGAGAGACATCCAAGGGAATCCAGCAGTTCTACCGGGGAGAGGCCATGATCCTTGCGTACCTGTTCGACTTCCGCAGAGGTCTCGCTCAGGTGGATCTGGAAGAGGAGATCATACTCCTGGGCAAGCTCGCGGGCCTGAACCAGGAGTTCGGGGCTGCAGGTATAGGCTGCGTGGGGAAAAACCGTCGGTTTGACAAGGGGATCTTCAATCCAGCGTTCGATAAAGTCTCTGGCGTGTTCGATGGTTCGAGCTGGATCTGCGAGGGAAGGCGTGGGAAACTGAAGAATTCCTTCACCAATCCACGCCCTGATCCCCACCTCCTTCGCGGCACGGCCCACCTCGTCCTCAAAGAAGTATCCGTCACAGAAGGATGTCGTTCCCGAACGAGTCATCTCCCAGGCCGCAAGGAGCGACCCCATGTAGACAAACTCCCTGTCTACGAATCGAGCCTCTGCCGGAAAGATATACTCATGGAGCCACTTCATCAGCGGAAGGTCATCCGCCATTCCCCTAAAGAGTGTCATAGGTGCATGGGTGTGCGTGTTGACGAGGCCGGGAATCACGATGTCGAACGGACCGCCCAGACTCACTGAGATATCCGGAGGGAGCGTCTCTGAAACCCCTTCAATAGTGGTCCCCTCGACAATCAGGTAGCTGTCTTTGATGATGTTTCCGGGCGAGGTGATAATGTATCCTCCCTGCACTGCAAAGCGTTCCATGGAAGACCTCCGAGTTCTACAGATCCTTGGCCCCGCGACGATAGCGAAGTGCACTGGCCAGAGTCACCTGATCCATG
>JAVVFN010000228.1:0-1996 GCA_032250645.1 Methanomicrobiaceae archaeon
CATCTTGGCCCCGGTGATATCATAGGCGTCCTGCGGGATATCGAGCCCGCCGAGCGGGAGCATGCCCATCACCTGCTTGAGGGGGCCCATCTTCTTGATCGCCTCCATCTGGTGGTACATGTCCCGGAGAGTGAACTTCCCCTTGAGGACCGCATTCATATCGAGGTCCTCCTGCCGAATCGCCTCCTCCGCCCGTTCCGCGAGCGCCCGGAGATCCCCCATCCCGAGAAGGCGGGAGATGAAGCCATTGGGATCGAACCGCTCGATGTCATCGATCGTCTCCCCGCTCCCGATGAAGACGATGCTGCTCTCGGTCTCCGCCACTGCCGAGAGGGCTCCTCCGCCCTTCGCAGTCCCGTCCATCTTGGTGATGATGACCCCGTCGATCTCGATCGCCTCGTCGAATCGCCGCGCCTGCTCCCGTGCCTGCTGGCCGAGCGCGGCATCGATCACCAGCCACCGGTGGGTCGCCGAGGAGATCTGGTTGAGCGCGATGATCTCCTCGATGAGGTCCTCCTCCAGCGCGTGGCGCCCCTGCGTATCGATGATGACCACCTCGGACTGCTTCAGCCCGGCAAGGCCCCGCCGGGTGATGGCCTCCGCGTCCGTCCCCCCCGGCTCCCCGTAACAGGGGATATTGCTCTGGTCGCAGAGCGTCTTGAGCTGCTCATAGGCACCCGGGCGGAAGATATCGGCACAGATGACACCCGTGCGCAGGCCCTTTCTCTGGAAGAAGCGGGCCATCTTCGCGGTGGTGGTGGTCTTCCCGCTTCCCTGCAGGCCGGCGAGGAGGATGGTCTGGGGCCCGAGCTCGAAGGTCCCGCCCTCCCCGCCCATGAGGTTCACGAGTTCCTGGTAGACGATACGGAGCACATGCTCCCTCGCGCTCATTCCCCGCGGAGGCTCCTCCTCGAGTGCCCGGCGCTTGATCGTCTGCGAGAGATCCATCACCAGCTTGACGTTCACGTCGGCCTGGATCAGGACCCTTTGGAGGTCCCTGACCAGTTCTTCCACTGCCGCGCGATCGACCACCGAGCGCCCGGCGAGCTTCTTTAAGGCATCTTTCAGGCCCGTGCCCAGCCGGTCGAGCATCAGGCCTCACCCTCCAGGAGATCGTCCAGCATCTTCTGGGGTGAAAATGGCATGATATCCCCGTAGCCCTGGCCTGTCCCGAGGAACATGACCGGTTTTCCGATGGTGTGGGTGATGGATATCGCCGCGCCGCCCTTGGGGTCCATGTCTGCCTTGGTGAGCACCACCGCATCCGTCCCCACCGCGGCGTTAAACTCCTCCGCCCGGATCACCGCATCGTTGCCTGCGACCGCTTCGTCCACATAGATCACGAGGTCAGGGTTCATCACCCGCCGGATCTTTGCCAGCTGGTTCATGAGGTTGGCCCGGTTGTGGAACCTCCCCGCAGTATCGGCCAGGATGACATCGATCCCGTGCGCCTTTGCGTACTGGACGGCGTCAAAGAGGACGGCGGAAGGGTCGGCCCCGTGCTGGTGCCGGATCACCTTGACCCCCACCCGGTCTGCATGCGTCTTTATCTGTTCATCCGCTCCTGCACGGTAGGTATCGCCCGACCCGATGACCACCGAATACCCCTGCTCCCTGAGGTAGTGTGCCACCTTCGCGATGGTGGTAGTCTTCCCGGTCCCGTTCACCCCGGTGAAGAGTACCTTGACCGGACGCTCATGGGAATCGATGTACGCGGTGAGGGAGAAGCCCTCCCCGAGAACCTTTAAGAGCGCGTCCCGGAGTGCGCCGGCCACCAGCGCGTCCACCGAACTCCTGATCTTCCGGTGCCCCCCCACCAGTTCCTCGCGAAGCGCGTCCACGATGGCCTCGGCAGTGGGGTACGCGACGTCGTTTTCGAGCAGGATGATCTGGAGCTCCTCGAGGGGCTCTTCCACATCTTTTTCGCCAAGGACGAGCTCCCCTTCCTTCACGAGGACCCGCACCCGGTCTGCAAGTGAGGGAGCCTCTTTCTTTT
>JAVVFN010000229.1:0-1993 GCA_032250645.1 Methanomicrobiaceae archaeon
CGGAGATTCTTCCATGCAGCCAGGCCATATTTTTCCTTTGCCCCGATGACCTGCCCGTCACGTCCGCAGAAGAGGTTCCCCTCCCTCCTCTCCGCCCTCGGGCAGCGGATACAGAGTCGGCGGAAGCGGTTTGCGGAAGGACGATCCCCGCAGAGGGGCCGGGCATCCGGGTCAAAGGTATCGAGTGTGAGCTGGACCGTTTCCATGGTTCCCTCACCGATCAAGCGCAGATACGCCGAGGGGGAGATTTGAACTCCCGTGGTGCCAAGCACCAGAGGCTTTCGAGGCCTCCGCCTTCCCGGACTAGACTACCTCGGCATGAAAACTCGAGATTACCTATTTCCCGGGCAGCACTATAATAGTTATGACAGGCGATGAAGTGCAGGTGCATCTTCCCCCGGGAGGGGGAGGTGAGGGTGTATGAGGGTGCCCCGGGCGATACCTATGCCGATGCCCTCCTCGCATTCGGTATGGTGCCGGATACGGTGCTGATACGGGCAGGGGGCCGTTTTCTCCCTGAAGACGCAAAAATAGAAGAAGAGGAGGTGGTGGTCATCACCACCTGCTCCCGGGGATAATTCTCTTGGATAATTCTCTTACTCGGGCATTGCACCGCGTGGCTGGGTGATCATCATGTCGTCCACGCGGATGAGCAGGGCTGCTGCCTCGGACGAACTCATGATCGCCTGCCTCTTGACCCGGAGGGGCTCGAGCACACCGGCGTCGAGCATGTTTACCACGTTGCCTGTATACACGTCCAGCCCGGCATACATCTCACCCCGTGTATGGGTCGCCTTCAGCTCCACCAGCTTGTCGATGGGGTCGTAGCCGGAATTCTCCGCAAGGGTGGTCGGGACGGCATCGAAGATGTTGGAGAACGCCTCGATGGCGAGCTGGATCCTGCCACCGGTCTGCGCGGCATAGTCACGGATCCTGAGCATGAGCTCGGTGTCCACCGCTCCCCCGCCCACGAGGTATTTTCTGTCCTCCATCGCGTCCTCGACCACGCGCACCGCATCGTATACCGCCCGCTCCAGCTCGTCGATGAGGACCTGGGTCGAACCCTTGATGAAGATGGTGACGGTCTTTGGGTTTTCGCAGCCGGATACCTTGGTGATGGTGATGTCTTTGAGTTCCTCGATTTGGCTGGCCTTCCCGAGCGTCTCTTCGGCGATATCCTCGACCTTGTTGACGATCGTCGCGTTTACGGCGCGGGCGAGGGACTTCATCTCCTTCTCCGGGACGTCCTGGATGGCGAAGATCCCGTGTTTTGCAAGGTGGAACTGGACTGCATCGGCGATCCCTTTCTGGCAGAAGACCGCGTTCACGCCCTTTGCGGCCAGAGTTTCGGCCATCTTCTTCAGGGTCTCGCGCTCCTGCTCGGTGAAGGCCGCCATCTGTTCGGACGACTTGATCTTGATCTTTGCCTTCACCTGGGTCTTGGAGAACTCCAGCGGCTGGGAGAGAAGCGCGATCACCGCGTTCTCCACCTTTTTGGGCATCCCGTAGTCGCAGCGGGTCTTGTCGATGACCCACCCGCGCACGAGCTCTGCATCCTCGATATGGTCGCCGACCATGGTCTTGATCTGGATATCGTCCTCGTCGACGATGATCTTTCCGTCCTCCTTCTTCTCGGCCACGGTGGTGACCGCATCGACCACGATCTCGCTCATCTTCTCCCGGATGGACTCGATCGATTTGCCGGTGATCGCGGTGATCGCGACCTTGGTGAGGAGTTCTTTCTCGTCATTGTCCGGGACGACGGCGAGCTCATCGAGGATCTCCATCGCCTTTAGCATCCCGAGGCGATAGCCCTTGGCAATGACGGTCGGGTGGATGTTCTGTCCAAGCAGTCGCTCGGCCTCTTCCATGAGTGCGCCGATGTAGATGCAGGCGGTTGTGGTCCCGTCTCCTGCTTCATTATCCTGCGTCTCGGCAACCTCCACCACCATCTTTGCAGCAGGGTGCTGCACAGAGATCTCGTGAAGGATCG
>JAVVFN010000022.1:0-12370 GCA_032250645.1 Methanomicrobiaceae archaeon
GGTACCTCTGCTGCATCCCTGCCAGTGACGCTTCGTAGCTCCTGACCGTGTCCGGGTTCGTAACCACCCTTATCACAGGTAACGCGAGGGTCCATCCGGCGATGCGGCAGGCGGCAGGAGGGTTGGCCGAAATCCATGTGAGACGGGCTGTCAACCTATCGGTCATCCACCCGATCCGGTCGCTTCCCCGGTTCATTGGATGGGAAGAAAACCAGATGACCGCCCTTCCTGCTGTGCGATAGAGGTGATCGATATCACCTTCCCATCCTCCTCCCAAAGACCGCAGCGGCCGCAGGAGAAGGAGCAGGATACCTGCAGCAAGAAAGATCCCGCCCGACTCGATCAGGTGCGAAGGGGCGAACGGGTGGGAATGGGTCCCCCCCGGAAGTAGATTGGTCAGTAATTCGGGGAATAGCCCGATTGCAATACAGAGGGCTGCCACAAGAATCATTCCTGCAAGCATCGGGGCCGGCGGGTCGCCCGGCAGGGCCTTTTCCCCCGCTCCCGAACTGGGGCGGAAAAAGACCGCGTAGAGGAGACGGGAGGTATAGATGACGGTGATAACGGCCGCAAGTAGAAGGAGAAAAGAGAGATACGGCACCCCGCCTGTCGCTTCGATCACCATCCCCTTGCTCACCGCACCGTTCAGGCCAGGCAGTCCGGCAAGCGCCAGCCCCCCGATACCAGCACAGACGGCGGTGACAGGCATGTTCCCTGAGAGGCCGCCGAGATCAGAGAGGCGGGACAATCCTGTCCGGTAGATGACCGCGCCCGCCGCCATGAAGAGGAGGGACTTGAAGAGGATGTCGTTGACCATATGCGCAAGACCGGCATCGACCCCTGCAGCCAGTCCTGTCCCGATGGCCGCGACCATATAGCCCCCCTGGCTGATAATCGAATACGAGAGGAGGCGGCGGATATCGTCCTGGAAGAGGGCAAAGACCGCACCATACACCGCCATGATACCCCCCATATAGGCAACCCCGGACCCCCAACCCCCGGTGACGGCGAGGAGGAATACTGCCGCCTTTGTGGTAAAAATGCAGAGAGCAACGGACCCGGCGACCGATGCCCTCGGGTACGCATCCGGCACCCACGTGTGGAGCGGAATGAACGCGGCATTCACCCCGATCCCGGTCAGCATAAGGAGGAGGCCCGGCCCGTCTGCCACCGGGCCAATCGCAGTACTCCCTGACGAAATCACCGTGCATGCAATCCCGCCAAGCAGGCAGGCCCCGCCGAAGATGTGGAAGAGGAGATACCGATAGCCCGCACCGGGGGAACCGGGTGCCCCTGAAGACCAGATGATACCGAGGGAAGCGAGGGCGAGCAGCTCCCAAAATATGAAGACCGTGATGAAATCGCCTGCATAGACGATCCCGAGCGTGGCGCCGATTGACGCCAGTATCCCGATCGTCTCCGCCGCCGGACAATCGCGGTATGTTGCATAGATGATCGCAGTGAGGCCTGCCAGTGCGATGGCGATACCGGTTACCGATCGCATGGGATCGACCTGGAGGAGGACCGTGTCTATTCCCGGAAGGAGAGGGAGGGTAATCACCAGCGGTGAGCCGGTGAGGAGGATGGCTGCGATGAGGGCGGCGGCTCCAGTACAGACAGTCCATGCGTTTCTCACCCTTCCGGACAGGAACACTACAGGGAGAAGCCCTGCAAGGCAGATGAACGCAGGATGCACCGCGATCATGGCGCCCCCCCGCCGGTGATCTCGGCGACGGCGATCTGGATAAGGTCCATGAACGGTACCGAAGGGAAAAGGAAGATCAGCATCGATAGCAATGCAGTCAGGATGATCGGGACAAGCATTGGCAGCGGGGGCTCGGTGACCGCATCGAGGGAAGACGGATCGGCAGGCTGGTCGACCGCCATCGTATAGATGATCGGGAAGAAGTATGCGACATTTAATACCGCGCTCGTAATCAGGACCAGGAGCAGGGCGATCATCCCGCCCTCGACCGCCCCGATTGCAAGGTAGATCTTGCTAATCATGCCGCAGAGCGGAGGGAGGCCGCAGATCCCTATGGCAGCAGCCGAGAACATCAGGACCGTCACGGGCATCTTCTGCCCGAGACCTCTCATATCAGAGATATTTTCTTTCCCTGCAGCAACGATGACTGCTCCTGCGACAAAGAAGAGGGTGATCTTCATAAAGGCGTGGAACGGAATATGCGCCATCGCCCCTGTCATGCCGGCAACCGAGAGCATCGAGACCCCGAGGAGGATATAGGAGAGCTGGCTGATCGTCGAGTATGCGAGCCTTCGTTTCAGGTTGTCCTCGGTGAGGGCGAAGAGGGATGCGGTGATGATCGTGACGGTGGCAATCACTGCGAGGACCACTCCCAGACCGAGCGAGGCCATCAGGTTCATGCCATAGACCCACCCTGCCACCCTGACGATACCGAAGACACCGGCCGTCACCACGGCGACGGCATGGAGAAATGCACTCACCGGCGTGGGCGCGATCATTGCGGCCGGGAGCCAGGAATGGAGGGGCATCCATGCTGCCTTCACAAATCCGACCATGAAGAGAACGAAGAGGAGCTGCAGGGTGAGTGACCCTCCCGAACCCGCCAGAAAACCTCCCGCCACAAAAGCGGTCGTTCCGGTCAGGTGATAGGTCAGGACCGTCGCAGCAAGCAGGAATATACCGCCGGCAAGGAGATAGGCGAGATATGTTCTCCCTGCTTTCATTGCTTCGGGCGTCTCGATATGGACAACAAGCGGGTAGGTAATCACCGTCAGGACCTCGTAGAAGAGAAACAGCGTCACGAGGTTTGCCGAGAATGCAATCCCGATTGCGGCAGCGATGGCAACCGCAAAGCAGAAAAAGAATCTTGTCTGCGCATGCTCTTTCAACGCCCGCATGTACCCGATCGCATAGAATGAGTTGAGGAGCCAGAGGGCTGCGGCGGTGAGGGCAAAGACCATCCCGAAGGCATCGGCACTGAGGGCGAGGTCTCCTCCCGGCACCAGGGGTAGGATCACGAGGGTGATCCTGCCGCCGTCGAGGACGGACGGGAGCATCGCAAGAACCGTTGCGAGCATCGCAGCTGCGGCGACGATGGTGACGCTCTCCCGTATATTCGGATGCAGCCGTGCGATCAGTATCAGCATCGCCGCGAGGAGAGGGATGGCGATGGCAACTGCCGGGAGGAGGTCTGCTGCCATCAGGCACCCTCCAGGAGCAGGGCCACGGCAGGGCCGATGGCGTCTATCGGGATCGCCACCAAGATGCCGAGCAGGAGGCAGAGGAGGGCAAGGGTGATCGTGGGGACGAGCATCGAGACCGGCCCTTCACGGACGGGTACGGGGTACTCTGCTTCAGGGTGGTCCCGGAAGTACGCGATCTCGATAAAGCGCCAGATATAGACGGCCGCAAGAAGGCTTCCGACCAGGAGTACGCCGGCATGCGGCCAGAGTCCTGCCTCGACGGCACCGAGGACGAGGTAGTACTTGCTCATAAATCCGATGGTGGGCGGGACTCCGATCATCGAGATGCCCGCGAGGACGAATGCGGCACATGTGAGGGGCATTCCCCTCGCAATGCCTGCCAGCTCGCTCATCTGTGAGGTCCCCCTGCGGTAGATGATCAGCCCGGCAACCATGAAGAGGCAACCCTTCATCACGGCGTGGCCGAGGATGTGGAGGAGCCCTCCCGCAAGTGCGACCTGGTTTGCCACACCGACCGCAAACATAATGTACCCGACCTGGCTGACACTCGAGTAAGCAAGCAGGCGTTTGAGGTCGTCCTGCGCAATGGCGAGGACCGCCCCCACGACGATCGCGATCATGGCAATGAGGAGGATGACCCCGGTCACAGGGTAGCTTCCGGTAATGTACTTCATAGTGAAGACCGAGAAGAGGAACCGGAACAGCGCATACAGGCTCACTTTCGCCATTGCGGTGGCTATCAGCACGGTCACGGCGGATGGCGCCTCGGAATAGGCATCCGGGAGCCAGAGGTGGAGCGGGAAGAAGGCAGCCTTAATGGAAAAGCCGATAACCAGGAAGAGAAATGCTGCGTGGACGTTTGCGAGCTCATATGAGGACGGCAGCATCGTGGCCAGCTCCGCCATATTCAGCGTCCCGGTGGCAGCATAGAGGCTCCCGATCCCGAGGAGGATGAATCCTGCTGCAATCGACCCGAGGACAAGATAATTGAAGCTTGCGATATACGCATGCGGTTTTCGTGCTGCTGCGATTAGGGTATACGCAGCGAGACTCGAGATCTCGAGGAATACGTAGAGATTGAAGGCATCTCCCGTGATCGTCATCCCCACAAGGCCGGCGACGAGGAGCTGGTAGATACAATGGAACGAGACCGTCTTTTCAGGCCCGATCTCCTTTTCCGCGCTCCTGAAGAGATAGGCACCGGTCATCAGAGCGAGGAACAGGATGATGACGAGGATGAACCCGCCAAAGCTGTCGATGACCAGTTCTATCCCTATCGGGGGACCCCAGCCCCCCAGAGAATACCGTACCGTCCCGCAGCAGGTCACCTGCCGGAAGATCACGAGAGCAGCTACGAACTGGCCGAGAATCGCCATGAGCGTGATGGGGTAACAGAGTTTCCGGTCATGCCACCCCGCGACCAGTATCAACAGCGACGCAACAACGGGCACCACGATCAGGAGCACCGGGAGCTGGTCGATCAGGGTCATCGCCGCATCACCACATCCCGGAGTTCGTCCTCATCGATGACACCATACTCCTCATAGATCCTGACGATGAGCGAGAGGGCAACGGCCGTCACACTCACGCCGACCACGATCGCCGTGAGGATGAGGACGTGCGGGAGCGGGTTGACATAGAGGGCAGCTTCCCCCTCCCGGACGTATATCGGCGCGGTGCCGCCGTCTACGTATGCCAGAGAGATATAGAACAGGAAGATGGCCGTCTGGAAAATGTTCAGCCCGATGATCTTCTTAACCAGGTTCTGCTTTGCGATCAGTGCGTACAGTCCGATGAGTATCAGAATGATCGCCATCCAGTAGTTGTGCCTGGAGAGGAGAAGTTCCATGAACGCTTCTATCATCGGGATCTCCCTCCCCTATCGGCCATCTCGTAGATGATTGCGGTCATCACGGCCATCACGGTGACACCAATCCCTGCCTCAACGAGGTCGATGAGGTACGCGTGGAGGTGCGGTATGCCCAGTGCGGCCTCGATCACCGCATACTGCAGGAAATTACCTGCAAACAGGAGACACAGGAGCCCTGTACCGGCAAAGATCCCTATCCCCAGTGCCGAGAAGATCATGATCTCCCGGTTGCTGATCCTCTGCCGTGCATGGGTGAGGTCGAACGCGATCATCATCAGGATAAATGAAGAAGCGAGGACGACGCCGCCCTGGAAACCACCACCAGGCTCGGATGCACCATGCACGATGACATAAAGCGCAAAGATCTGGATGAAGGGCACCGCGAGGCGCACGACCGTCCTGATGACAACATTTTCCCTCATCGCCGATCCCCCTGGCGGAGGAGGAGGACAACCGCCATACCGGCTGTGAAGATGACCCCCAACTCTCCGAATGTGTCAAAACCGCGGTAACTGGCCAGTATCGCGGTGACGATATTTTCAATCCCGATCTCTGCCCGTGTCTGTTCAATGTACATCTTTCCGGTGTATTGGGCTGCCGGGCTCTCCGGATCGCCGAATGCCGGCAGGTCCTCCACTGCCCAGAAGAGGATGATGCCGATGAAGATAACTGCAAGAAGTGCTTTTTTCTTCAATCCGATGAACTCCTGCGGGTTCTTGCGATAGCGGCGATGAAAAGGACGGTGGTGATTCCGGCCCCCACCGTCGCCTCGGTGAAGGCGACATCAACAGCATTCATCAATACCCAGAGCACGGTCATGATCAGCGAGTACCCGGCGAGGATGATCGTGGCATGGACAAGATCCTTTACCGTGATCGCCGCAATGGCGCAGCAGACCATGAATAGGAGGAGCGCAACGTCAAGTACCCAGATCATCGTCTCTCCTCTCCCTTCTTCCATGGCGCAATATTGCGCGAATGGGCGACATTGACGATGGAATGGACCGCGGTTGGCGAGGTAATGAAGATAAAGAACACAAGGAGCGCGAGCTTCACCGCGATCAGGGTCGCCCCTTCGTACAGGATAAAACCGGTCAGCATCATCCCCTCCCCTAGGGTATCGCACTTGCCGCTCGCGTGGGCGCGGGTATAGAAGTCGGGAAGCCGGATCAGGCCTACCGCCCCGACGACCATGAAGAACAGGCCGATCGCGATGAAGATGAGGGCGAGAATGTTCAGCAGATGCTACCCCTCCGAAGGTATTTTGCAATTGCGAGGGTTGCGATAAAGGTGATCATCGCATAGACGATCGAGATATCGACAAAGATAGGACGATCATAGATGAATCCAATGATGACGATAAGGATGATCGTCTTTGTTCCGACGGTATTGACGGCAATCAGGCGGTTCGCAACGCCGGGACCGTATATCACCCGGTAGAGGCAGAGGAAGATCGTTATGGCCAGGATGACGGCGGCGGCCTCAAAGATGGTGATCATGATCCCTCGTTGAAGATCGTTTCCAGATGGTTCTGGATGCTCTTGTTCACCAGCAGTTCTTCCTGGGAGGTCTCGAGAACGAGTGCATGGACCGTGAAGGTCCCGCCGGTCACGTCGACGGTCACGGTCCCGGGCGTGAGTGTCATCGCATTGGCAAACGCTGTTCTGAGGACATCATTGGAGAAGGGAGTCTCGAGGGTGAGAAGCCCGGGATTGATCGGCATTGACGGATGGAGGATCCGGTATGCGACATCGATGTTGGCGTACAGGATTTCAAGCAGGAGTTGCGGGATATAGAGGATAAAACGGATGAGAATCCGTGCAGTATGGGTACGTTGCCGTTTTGAACGGAAGATTAAATCCCCCGAGATGAGGGTCACGATCCCACAGCAGACGGCTCCTGCACCGACATGAAAGAGATCCAGACGTCCTGAGAGGATCATCCAGAACGCCATCAGGACCATGAATACCAGGAGACGTCCGGCAGCCGCTGAACCCTTTCCTTCAGTTGACAACACATTCCCTCCTTCTTTTGTATCTAAAAAAATGGGGGGATTCATCCATAAAGCTATATCTATGACTGCCGTGCTCCTCTCGGGGCTCCCGCAGGCACTCGCCGTCGGGACGCTCCAGCGGGCTATCAGGGACAATTTTCTAGGGGAAGGAGCGGCCCGAATGGATTCCGGAGAAGCTCGCCCCCGACGAGAAGCACGCGGTGGAGGAAGAGAAGCTCATGGAAGTCCTGTCAAGGAAGTGAGAGCGGATCGAAGCAAGAATGAAGAAGAAATCAGAAGAAGAATGAAAAATTGGGTTTTCAGGCCTTACCGGGCCACCTGGCGAACTCATCGGGGTGGCCCTCCACCCACTTTGTCGCGGCCCCACCTCGCCCATTCCCCTGTTTATCTCCCGCATGATGGAGGCCATGTCAGAGGGTTCCCAGTGGACCCGCTCGAGGATAGCGTAGGCCTCGGGGTTCTCCTCCACCTCAAGATCCTTCCATACAAGCCAGGCTTCCGCCTCGTCGAGCGCGGCATGCAATGCGTCTTTCCCGGTATCAATCACTCTCTGCTCGTTTTCCGGAGTTTTATCGGCGGCATAGGCAACCTTGGTCTGCCGGTGCGCAGCCTGCGCATCACTGCTCGTCTCTTTTGCCTCGTACCAGGCCTGCTTCGCCTCGCGGGAGGTGATTGCATTGGCCGTGAGCGGCTGGGCCAGGAGCAGGATGCACAGGAGAAGCACAAAGGTCAGATAGCTTCGTCTCATGGGCTCTCAGATCAACCTGTTTAGTAATGAATGCACGCGATTCGCATGGACGGTCGCACCTTTTTTATACTCCCTGAAGTATTATCTCCCAAGGGAGGGAGTGAAAACGTGTCCAAGATTGCGCTCATTGTTGCATCAGAAAAACTCGATAAATTGTTTCCTGCCATCACCCTGGCGACGACCGCCGCCATATCCGGGTGGAAGGCCGACCTTTTCTTCACCTTCTGGGGCCTGCTCGCCCTGAGGCAGGGCTATGAACCTTCGATGGTGAGTACCGATTACCTGGAGTACGGCGATATGGTGAAGGCGGCGCTCGCCGCGGGGGCGATGCCCGGGTGGCGAAAACTCCTGGAGCAGGGAAGAGAGACCGGGAATATCCGGGTCTATGCCTGCTCGGCAACGCTCGGCATGTTCGGGATGAAAGAGGAGGATCTGGAGAGCTTTGTGGACGGCGTGGCCGGGGCGAGCACGTTCCTCGGGATGGCCCGCGATTCGGACATCTCCCTGTTCATCTCGTGAGGGATGTTTATGGAAGCCGACATTACGGTGGATGCACGGTTCAGGTCCTGCCCGGGGCCGCTGATCGCCCTGTCCCAGGCCGTATCCCATGCCTCGCCCTTGCAGGTGGTGAAACTGCTCGCCACCGACCCCGCCGCCCCCTCCGACGTGAAGGAATGGGCATCGAGCGTGGGCCATAAACTCCTCTCGGTCGAGCAGGACGGCGACCTATACGAGATCTACGTGGAGGTGGCGGAATAATCCAGAGCGACCTTTCAAGGGACGTCGAGGATCTCCTCGAGTCGCACGGGACCCCGGAGCGGGAGGTCTACCTCGACGCGGAGAACTCAGGCCCTATCTTTCCCGAAGCCCTCGAGGCGATGCGGAATGCCTACACGGGTCCCGGGAAAGGCCACCCGGCCATCACGCACCGGATCGGGTGGGAGGCCTACGAGCTCCTGTTCAAGAGCTCGCAGACACTTGCGGCCGCGATGCACTGCAGACCGGATGAGATCGTTCATACCCACAGCGGGACAGAGGCAAACAACCTGGCGATCACCGGCCTTGCCGGGGCAGGCGGGACCCGGAAGAAGATCGTGGTTTCGGCCATCGAGCACCTGAGCGTGGTCTTCCCGGTCGAGCAGCTGAAAGCACAGGGGTTCACGGTGGCCAAGATCCCGGTGGACAGTGACGGGTTCGTCGACCAGGATGCTCTCAGTGCAAAGGTCGATTCCAGCACCCTCCTTGTGAGCATCGCCCCGGTCAACCACGAGATCGGGACAGTGCAGGAGATCCGTGTACTCACCGAGATCATCAGGGATAAGGACGAGTCGGTGAAGATCCACTGCGACGCCTGCGATGCGTTCCTGAAGACGGACCTTGATGTGGCGTCCCTCGGCATAGACCTTGCCTCGTTCAGCAGCCATAAGGTCTACGGGCCGAAAGGGGCCGGGGCCCTGTACGTGAGGGAGGGGGTGGAGCTTGAGCCGATCGTCCGGGGTCAACTGAGCACGCAGAAGCTGTGGGCTGGCGTCGAGAACATCCCGGCAATCGCCGGTTTTGCAAAGGCGGCCGGGATGATGATGGAGAACCATGATTCGTATCTCTCCCGGATGACCACGCTCCGGGACCGGCTGATCAGGGGAATCCTCGATGAGGTCGAAGGGACACTGCTGAACGGCCCTGCCGGGAAGTCACGGTCGCCGGATAATGTAAACATCAGTTTCGTGAACTGCGAGGGCGAGGCCATGACCCTCGAGATGAGCCTGAAGGGCATCTATGTCTCGAGCGGAAGCGCATGCACGAGCCGCGTCCTCGAACCGAGCCACGTTCTCCTCGCGATCGGGAGGAAGTACGAGGAAGCCCACGGGAGCATCCTCATGAAGACCACCCCGTTTCTTTCCGCAGACCAGATCGAGTACGTGGTCGCATCGTTCCCGGAAGCGGTGAAGCGGATCAGGTCACTGAGTCCGTTCAAAGGAGGTTAATACCATGTCAAGCAGAATTCCACTTGCCTACAACCCGAAGGTCCTCGAGCTCTTCAAAAACCCGAAGAACCTCGGAAAGATGGAGGATGCAGATGTCGAGTCCCTCGCAGGGAGCAGGGCCTGCGGGGACATGATCGCCTTCTACCTGAAGATCGACGAAGAGACCCGGACCATCACCAATGCAAGCTTCGAGAGTTACGGGTGTGCGGCCAATATCGCGGCCTCAAGTATCCTCACCGAGATGGTGAAGGGTAAGACCCTCGAGGATGCATGGCAGATCAGCTGGAAGGAGATCTCGGACGAGCTCGGCGGGCTCCCCACCGTGAAGTTTCACTGCGGCATCCTCGCCGTGGGGGCTCTCCGGAGGGCTATCCGCGACTATTTCAGGGGGAAAGAGCGGCCGGACTGGATGCCCGAGAAGCTCACCCCCGACGAGAGGCACGCGGTGGAGGAAGAGGAGCTCATGGAAGTCCTGGCACGAAAGAGAGAAAGGATAGAGGCGAGGCTGGAGAAGGAAGAAGAAGAGGAATAAAGGTAGAGCCCCTACCCCCTAGCCGCCTTCTGCCGGGGGAAATAGGGCGAGGACATCGCCTTCAAATAGCGGAGTGTCAAGGCCCCGGAGGAACTCGATATTTTTCCCGTTCAGGAGGATATTGACATGCTCTTTCAGGAGACCCGGAGAAGCGAAGAGCTCGCTCTCAAGATCGGGATATCTCCGGAATACTGCCTCCAGCAGCCCGGCTACGATAGCACCGTCCTCGATCTCGATCTCGACCTCCCTCTCTGCAAGCTCCCTGATTGAGCCAAAAGTCCTGACTTTCACCTTCATGGAAAACACATTCTCTCCAGGTTCTTCTTTCCGGACATCAGTCACCGTATCGAACTTGCGGTACAGTGCATCCTTACTACAGAAAATATAAATGCGTATGATACGTTTTTACCACCCGAACCTTTTTCTTCCGTTCCGGTGAGCTGATCCCCCATGGCACTGGAATCATTCGGGAACCTCTCGTTCGGATCCGTCAATATCTCGGCAGAGACTTTACTGCTCGCGGTCGTGGTCGCCGTGCTGGGCGTGGTCGCCGCGAGGATCATCGCCGCGGTCTTCCGGCGGGTCATCTCCCGCTCATCCCGGCTTCCTGAGCTGATCATCGAGTTTCTGGTGCGGTTCTTCTCCGCCCTCCTCTACGTCATCGTCATCCTCCTCGTGCTGGCCGCGCTCGGGATTGATGTGGGTTCGATGGTGCTCGGGCTCTCCGCGATCATCGGCCTTGTCCTCGGGTTCGGCCTCCAGGACAGCTTCACCAACTTTGCGGCCGGCGTCTGGATCGCCACGCTCCGCCCCATCGACAAGGGCGAGTTCGTGGAGGTGAACGGCATGTCGGGAACCGTGCAGGCGGTGGGGATGATGGCCACCGAGCTGCTCACGATCGACAACAAGTACATCACCATCCCAAATGCACTGGTCTGGGGCAGCCCGGTGATCAACTACACCCGCATGGATACCCGGCGTGCCGATGTGCCGGTCGGGATCGGCTACGGGAGCAACGTGGACGAGGCGGTGCGAATAGCGATGGAGCTCATGCAGAACCATCCCGGCGTGCTCGCTGACCCGGCGCCCTCGGTCGTGGTCACCGGGCTCGGTGACTCCTCGGTGAACCTCTCACTCAGGGCATGGACAAACACCGGGGATTTGTGGACGGTGATCTGGGACTTGAACCGCGATATCCTCGCCGCATACAGGAACGCAGGCATCGAGATCCCCTTCCCGCAGATGGACGTCCACCTGGACCGGTAGTCCCCCACCCGGTCACATCTTCTGCACCGGGTTGAGGGATCGATAGATAGCTGCCGACCAGCAAACCCACCTAACAACCGGTATTGGCTTTCTTCCTGAATGCGCAGAGAGGCAGGTGACACAGGGCCCTGCTCTTCCTTCAATGAGTCTGCTCGGTCCTCAAAAGGAGGTTCGGAGAAGGCCTGAAAACACGAATGTACCGCTCTCAGGTCAAGGAGATCTGGATCAAACGGATTCTCTATAACCTCAGGATGGTGATGAAAAAATGAGTCTTTGCTGTTCTCGTTGAGGAATTCTACAGAGCCAAAATGTTCTCCCTTTTAGACGGATAAGATATATAGTGCTGCAATTCTACTGCTGTCATGGGTTACCGACATACCCAGACTGGTTACGTAATAATTATTGCATTAATTGCCACTTCTTTACTCTTTGGGTTTATTCTGGCTCAAACAGGATTTGATCCTTTCATCGTTGTTTTAATGATTCTCATTTTATCCCTCCTTGCTTCTTTTAGTACGCTTCAGGTAACTGTCGATGAAAATTACCTGCGTATCAAGTTCGGTTATGGCATTTTCCGGAAAAAATTCCCGCTTGATAAAATCGCTTCGGCGAAAAGGGTAAGGAATCGATGGTATTACGGATGGGGAATTAGAATATGGTTTTGGCCTTATATGTGGATCTACAACGTTTCCGGTTTTGATGCCGTTGAAATCGTCATGAAGAATGGTAAAAGATACCGGATCGGAACCGATCAACCTCAAGAGCTG
>JAVVFN010000230.1:0-1984 GCA_032250645.1 Methanomicrobiaceae archaeon
GTCTCCATCTCCATTATGAACGCCTCATTCTTCGAGACCACCTACTCGTCCTACGTGCGGATGTACTACCAGAAGACCTTCGATGCGATCATCGCGACCCCGGTCTCCATCGAGGAGGTGATCGCCGGGGAGCTCTTCTGGGGCGCCACGCGGAGCCTGATCTACGCGACCCTTATGTTCCCGGTCCTGATCGCATTCGGAGTGATCGACCTTCCCACCTCGTTCTTCATCATTCCCTTCGCGCTCCTCGCCGGCCTGCTCTTTGCCGGGATAGGGATGTGCTTCACTGCCATCACCCCGAGCATCGAGGCCCTCAACTACCCGAGCTTCCTCTTCATCACCCCCATGTTCCTCTTCTCGGGCACCTTCTTCCCCCTCGACCTCCTTCCCGAGGTCGTCCAGAAGGTGGCCCTTGCCGTCCTGCCCCTCGCCCATGTGGTGCGCATCAACAGGGCGTTCACCCTCGGCGAGATCCATGCCGGCCTGCTCTGGAGCTTTGCCTGGATCTTAGCGGCGACCCTGATCATCTGCACCCTGGCCATCGTGCTGATGAGGCGGCGGCTGATAGTCTGAACTGCTTTTATATTGGTTGGCGCGGAAGTTAGGGTGATGGTGACGAGGTGGGGCAGGTACCGGCAGATTGCCGGGGTGCTGATCAAGTACGGATTTGGCATCGTCGTGGAGGGATACGCCCCGCTCCTGATCAGGAACCGCCTCTTCCGACGGAAGGAGGCAGAGACCGCACCCATGTACCGGCGGATACGGCTCGCGCTGGAAGAGCTCGGCCCCACCTTCATCAAGCTCGGCCAGATCCTGAGCACCCGCCGGGAGATCTTCCCCCCGGGGCTTATCGGGGAGCTGAACCTGCTCACCGACCGGTGCAGCCCGCTCCCATTCTCCCAGATCAGGCCGGTCATCGAGGGGGTCACCGGGCCACTCGAGGAGGTCTTCTCCTCGGTCGACGAGGTGCCGCTCGCGGCCGCCTCACTGGCCCAGGTCCACCGGGCGGTGCTGAAGAACGGCAGGATGGTGGCGCTCAAGGTCCAGCGGCCCGGGATCGCGGAGGTCATCGAGACGGACCTGGATATCCTCAGGTCCATGGCCCGCGGGATCGATGCCCGGTTCCCCGACCTTGCGGTCTACAACCCTAGGGGCCTGGTACGGGAATTTTCGGCCCAGATCCGGAAGGAGCTTGATTTTGTCCGGGACGGGAAGAACGCGGACCAGCTCAGAAAAAACATGCGCGAGCTTTCCGATATCCGGGTCCCGCGAATCTACTGGGAGTACTCGGGGCCCACCCTCCTTGCCATGGAGTATATCGAAGGGGTCCGGATCGATGATGTGGCGGGGATCAGGGCGCTCGGCGCAAATCCCGCGCAGATCGCCGAGCTGACCCTGAAGGCCTACCTCACCCAGATCTTCGTGGACGGGTTCTTCCATGGCGACCCGCACCCGGGCAACCTGATCGTCACACCGAAAAAGGAACTGGCATACCTCGACTTCGGGATCATGGGCGTTATCCGTCCGGAACGCCGCTTCGCCTTCGTCGACCTCCTCGTCGGGATCGTGGAGAACGACGTGAACCTGGTGGTGGATGCGTACAAAGCCCTGGGGGTGGAGATCGCGGAGGAGGATGCCGAGGGGTTCAAGGACGAGACCTACGCCGTTTTCCACCAGTACCGAACGTATGAAGCGCGCTATTTCGATATCGGACAGTTGCTTGCCGAGAGCGCCAATATACTTCGGAGCTACCATCTCCGCGTCCCCACCACCATGATGCTCATGTTCAAGGTCATCATGATGATGAGCGCCCACGGGGAGAGGCTGGACCCCGGGTTCAACTTCGTCCGCCGTGTCGGTCCCTACCTTGACGGGATCGCGGAGTCGCGCTTCTTCTCCGAGGAGAGGTTCCGGCGGAGGATGCAGTCGGCGATCGGGGTCGGCGAGGACCTGGCCGCGATCCCCCACTCGGTAAACCGGGCGC
>JAVVFN010000231.1:0-1976 GCA_032250645.1 Methanomicrobiaceae archaeon
TTTTTGTCCCCGCGGTCCCCGGGCAGGATAAGATACCCCCGTTGATCCTGCTCAGGGCAGTTACCGTGTCTCCTGGATCTGATCCCTTTTTCCGTTCTCCGGATAAGATTGAGATCATGGTGACCACACGGGAGATCATACGGAAGATATGGGATGCCCAGGGATACGGGAACATCGCGGTCTACAGGAACGGCTCCACTGCGATGGTGATGGCCGGCGAGACCGGCGAGAGGGAGGGAGAGGTGCCGGCAGCGATCTTCAAGCCGATCGTGCTGGTCGGGAAATATCCCATGCTCGATCACGCGCTCGGTGATATCGAGCTTCTCGAAGAGATTGAGAACAGGCTGAAGGAGAGCGGGCTCACGATCGAACGCGGGGAATAAACTTCATCATTCCCGATAGAGAGATTCGTGGAGATGGGATTACCTGTGAAGACCATCATCTATTATTTCTCCGGGACAGGGAACTCCCTCGCCACCGCAAGGCTGCTCTGCGAATCGCTGGGAGCGTGCGAGTGCATCTCCATTGCGGGACTCAGGGATGAAAAGAGCGAGGTCACGCCCGACGCCGAAAGGGTCGGTATTGTCTGCCCAGTCTACGACTTCGGGCTGCCGTCAATCGTCGTCGATTTCGCTGAAATGCTGGACCTGCAGGGCGTCCGCTACCTTTTTGCGGTCCTCACCAAGGGCGGGCTCGGGGACTCTGCCCTCCGGCAGCTCGACGCGGTGGTGGGAAGCCAGGGGAGGATACTGGACGGGGCATGGACGGTCAGGATGCCGGGCAACTTCGTCCCCCTGTACGGCCCGCCGGAGGGTGAGAAAAGGGCGGCGATCCTTGCCAAGGCAGAAGACGAGATCGCTTCGATTGCGGGGCAGATCACGCGCGAAGCGGTGGTCAGGCCCGGGATCGCGCCCATCACCTCAATCCTCCAAAAATTGCTGTACGGACCATTCATCGAGAATGTGCACGGCTCCGATATGCGCTTTGAAGTGGAGAATACCTGCACTTCCTGCAGGATCTGCGAGGAAGTCTGCCCGGTTCAGAATATCAGGATGGTTGAAGGGAGGCCGGAGTGGCAGCACCATTGCGAATTCTGCCTCGCCTGCCTCCATTTCTGTCCGGTCCAGGCAATCCAGTGGGGACTGATGACGAAGAGGCGGGGCAGGTACCGGCACCCCGATGTCTCGGTTGCAGATATGGAACGCCAGCAGAAAGGGGCAGATCTTGCGGGTCAGGAGACCTGATAGCCGGATATCAGCCGCCTGAGCCGCTCTCCCTCCAGGTCCTCCTTCAGAAGGCCGTAGAGGATCCGGTCCTGGAAATCGCCGCGGACATGCCAGAACTTGTGCTGCCGCCCTTCCTGAGAGAAACCGCACTTCTGCAGGACGCGCCGCGATCCGCTGTTCCCTGCCATGGTCGCACTGCAGAGGCGGTATGCGCCGAGCCTGGAGAAGCCGAAGAAGACAAGGAACCGGCAGAGTTCCGTCCCGTACCCCTGTCTCCACCACTGATCATCAATCTGAAAATCAAGCATGTACGAACCCGGGCTGTGCTCTACCGGTCTAATCGAGCCTAGCCCCACGAACCCATCCGTATCCGGGTGGGTGAGTGCGAAGAGGTGGTACTCGGGGACCGCGCAGTTCTCGAGCGCCCCATCAATCGATTCCACCATCGGCGTGAAATAACGCCGGGTCTCCTCCCGGCTGTTTGGCCCGAACGGGAGCCACTTACAGACGACCTTCTTCGCAAACAACCGGCAGAGGTCGGGGATGTCCCGGCACTGGACGTACCGGAATTTCGCCTTCGCCCCTGCCCATCCATTCTGCAACAGCACCCTGTGCATCGCCTCCCTTACCTTTTGACCAGGAGATAAGCGCCTGATACCGGATCCCAATCCAATTCGCTTACGAATCCATGCGTATGTGGTCCATTTGGGTTTAATATCATTTGGAAATTTCAGCCTCGGGAGCCTCCGG
>JAVVFN010000232.1:0-1971 GCA_032250645.1 Methanomicrobiaceae archaeon
ATTGCAATGGCGGCAAGGGTCCCGATGGTGATGCTCCTCCGGGGCGTCTCTAGCTCCCCGGACATGTTGACCCCCGCCATGATGCCGGTCGCTGCAGGGAAGAAAACCGCAAAAACCGCCCAGAACGTTCCCCCGCCCGCAGGCAGCTCGAGGGTGAACGAGGGTGCCGCCCCCATCCCGGCGGCAAAGATAGATACCAGGGAGACGGCGATCAGGACCAGGATCAGGTACTGGATCCTGAAGGCGATGTCGGTGGAAAAGAAGACGATGAGGGAGATCGTGCCGAATACCAGCAGGTCGACGAGCAGGGGAGGGAGCGAAGGATAAAGAAAACGCACACCCTCCCGGAACCCGAAGATGTAAAGCACCACCGAGAAGGCGAGCGAGAAGTACAGGGGGACCCCGATGCTCCCCCCGATCTCAAGCCCCAGGGAACGGGAGATGATGGAGTATGCTCCCCCCGGCCCGATCTGCATATTGCTGATGATGGATGCCATGGAGAGTGCGGTAGTCGTGGTGATGGTGAAAGCAAGGATGATGATGATCCAGGCGCCAAGAAGGCCCACGCTGCCGACCACCCATCCGAGGCGGAGGTACATGATCACCCCGAGGATAGTAAGGAGGGTGGGGACGAAGACCCCTTTTATGGTACCGAACCTCATGATCTCCCCCTCTTCTGCCATATGGGCTCAATCTCCCTCCATGAGTATAAAAAAATGATCCCGCGGCCCGCTCCTGCCTCCGGTTTATTGCCTGTCCCATTCTGCAATGGCATGCGACGGGGAATAGCGGTGCCGGTAGATATCCTTCCAGGGATCCTCCTTCTGCCCGAGCCGGCGGAAGATGTTCTTCACCGTGTAGGTCTGTGAGTGGATATCCCTTCTTTCGAGCTCCTTCCAGTCAAGAGGCGTTGCCACCGGCGCACCTGGCTTTGCCCGGACTGCATACGGGGCAACCGAGGTCTGGCCGTACGCATTGCGGAGCATGTCCAGAAATACGCGCCCTTTACGCTCCTCTTTTTTGGTCTTGACCGTGAGCGCATCAGGATGCTGGCGAAAGAGATCTTTGGCGATGGCCGTTCCGAAGTTACGGACGTCCGCGTACGGTTTTTCAGGCCGGAGCGGGAGGACAACGTGAAGGCCGCGGGATCCGGTGGTCATCACGAACGGGAATAGGTCCCGATCCTCAAGATATTCCCTGACCAGGTAGGCTGCCCTGCGGACCGGCTCAAAATCCCCATCAGTCGGATCGAGGTCGAAGATGAGCTTGTCCGGCAGGGAGAGTTCCTCTTTTTTTGAAGGCCAGATATGAGGGGTGATGCAGGCCACTTCGGCGAGATAGACAAGCGTCGCCGTATTCTCGCAGACGACCTGGTCCTGGTGTCCCCCGTCTTTGAGGTCCACGCGGACCCGGTGGATCCACTCTGGGAAATAATCCGGGACCTCCTTTTCGTAGAACCCCTCTTCGCCGATCCCGTCCGGGTAGCGTTCCATGGAGATGGGGCGGCCCACCATGTGGGGGAGCATCGTTTCTGCGATCCGGTCGTAGTAAGAGATGAGGTCCTGCTTGGTGATCCCCGAGTCTGGAAAGAGAACCTTCCCGGGATGGGTGAACGGGACCTTGTAGGGACCGTACATCCTCTTCTTTTTCATCCAGCCACCTCCCCCCCCGGGAAATCCCGGTATTACTGCATGAGGACTTTTGAAGTATTAAATGATGGATGGAATTTCTAAAGCGGGGATAACTATTATCACCGCAGGGCCAATACCAGAAAAGTCGTGATACGGTGAAAGGGTCGCCGGAGGAGGGAGCCCTGCATGAATCCACGTCCGAAGAAGTGCTGGAGAAGCTGGGATCAGGCAGATCAGGCCTCTCGGAGGAAGAGGCGGAGCGCCGGCTGGAGCGGTACGGCAGGAACGAGCTTGCGCAGGAAGGGAAGGCGACCAGGTTTGAGATTTTCCTCCGGCAGTT
>JAVVFN010000233.1:0-1965 GCA_032250645.1 Methanomicrobiaceae archaeon
AGGCCGATCAGACCGAATCCTTCCGAGAGTGTAGACCTCCCTCCAAGGACTGAGACAATCCCAATCCCCAGCGCAAGAATGAAGGGGACGGTGACAGGCCCGGTTGTCACGCCTCCGGCGTCAAATGCAATGGAAAGATACTCCTGCGGCGTCACAAGCGCGAGCAGGAGGACCAGCACGTATCCTGCGGTGATCAGGTACGCAATCGGAACCTGGTAGATAATCCGCAGCATGGCAGTCGAAGTAAAGAAGCCAACCCCAATGGCGATGACCAGGATCAGGGGATCCTGTGCAATACCCCCATTTGAAACGCTCTCAATCATGCTCGTCAGGACGCGGACATCAGGCTCGGCAACCGTAGCAAGAAATCCGAATAGAAATGCAACAGAGGCAATCAGCGCGACGGAGCGTGAATGAGGGAGCTCTGATCCGATCGCCTTCCCCATAGGAAGTAAGCCAGCGGTTATCCCGATTAAAAAACAAGTTACCCCGATGATGACCATCGTACTTCCCAGGAGGAACTGGATGATTCCGGAAAGGGGCGTTCCCAGAATAAGAATCTGGATGATGACGATAAGTCCGATGATAGGAAAAATCGCCTGCATTACTTCCCTGAACGTCTTCTTGAAATCCTGCATCAAAGCGGCAATCCCACCTGTACCTTTTGTGAACAGCACCTTTGTTCTCGTCGTTGTCCCGACCACGATGCAACCATCTCTGCCTGATCCAGGATCAGAAAGTTGCCCGAGCGCTCGAACGGTGCATCAGAGTTTATGGAGGAGAGGTGAAAACCCCCTGAGTACGTACGCGCGGTGATTATAAATGGTTTTAAGCAGAGCCGCAGGACACAACCCCCCCCGGAATCCGGCAGGATACTCTTGTGGTGCCAGAATCAACTGCTGCTCTTGAAGAGCGCTTCGTACACTGCAAAGAACCCGACCAGGACGGCGAAAAGATACCCTGCCAGGGACACGTAGATTATAAAGGAAGGAAATGTCCCGCTGGGAGCGCTGAGGACCAGCGAGGATCCCACCACGATCGCGGCGATCACCAGGCCCACGACGATCCGGTCGCTGGTCCGGTCCAGTGCGACCGAGAATTTCTGAATATCAGAATCCAGGATGTCGATCTTGAAGACCCCGCTGGAGATCTGCTCGAGCGTCCTGTTGACGTTCCGCGGGAGATCGAAAAGCCCGTCGATGGCCTCCATGATCGAGCGCTCTCCGCGGTACCTGAACTGCTCGAGGAAGGAGCCGGCGGTCGCGTGCTCCTCCGCAAAGGGGCGGGCCTCCTTCGAGAACTGGAACCCGGGATCAAGCGCCACCCCGTCGTCCAGTGCCATCACCAGGACCTTGAGCATGAGCATCAGGTTCATCGGAACTTCCAGGCGGTATTTCCTCAGTGTTTCTGTGAAGTGGGTGGCCATCTCGCGGAACTGGATCTCCCCGATCTCCTCCCCCTGTGACTGGATGAGTGCGATATAGATATCGTCCCGGAGGGCCTCAACGTCTTCCTCCCGTATCTTCACCCCGAGCCCCTCCAGTGCCTTGATCATCATGAGGGGGTCCTGTTCGACGAATGAGCGGAGGAGCCGTATGAACATGAACCGCCGTTCCGGCCGGATGATGCCCACGATCCCGAAGTCGAGGAAGACCAGCGTGCCGTCACTGGTCACCAGGAGGTTCCCCGGGTGCGGGTCGCCATGGAAGAACCCGTCCTCGAAGATCTGCTTGAGGTAGGCATTGAACCCGGCCCGTGCGACCCGCCGGGGATCGACTCCCATCTCTTGGATGGCGGCGGCATTGTCCACCCGTACCCCCTCGACGTACTCCATGACCAGCAGGCGCGGCCCGGAATGCTCCCAGTAGACCTTCGGGACCTTCACCTCCTTGAGGTCCCGCATATTCTTCAACAGGATCTCGGCGTTCCTGCCGTCGAGGGAGAAATCGAGTTCCTGCCTGATCT
>JAVVFN010000234.1:0-1959 GCA_032250645.1 Methanomicrobiaceae archaeon
CGCGATGCGAGGAAACGCGCAGGGTTCAACGGGGGGATTCCTCTCGCGATCATCGCCGGGGGCGTCGGAGTGGCATTTCGGAAGCCTGGCATATATACCATCGGGGACGGCTCCAGGACGCTGGAGGAGGCGGGGGGGGAGATCGTCTCGGCCGTGCGGGCGGTCACCATCGCCTCGGCAGCGCTCCTCTCGGCGGTCACGGTCCTGATCGCGCTGCTTCTTTAGAAATGTCAAAACCACCAGATTTCCGCGGTTTCTGGTCTCACCCTCTGATTTATTATTTCATCCAGTGAAATAGTACAGTGCAATGAATCTTGAGAACCTTCGATTCGGCACCGAATTGCTCAAGCGCGGCTTTGCATCCATGCAGAAGGGCGGGGTGATCATGGACGTGGTGAACGCCGAGCAGGCGGTGATTGCCGAAGAGTCCGGGGCGGTGGCGGTGATGGCCCTCGAGCGGGTGCCGGCAGATATCCGGAAAGCAGGGGGTGTTGCCCGGATGGCAGATCCCCAGAGGATCATGGAGATCATCGATGCGGTCTCCATCCCGGTGATGGGCAAGGTGAGGATCGGCCACTTCGTGGAGGCGCAGGTGCTGGAGAGCCTTGGGGTGGACATGATTGACGAGTCCGAGGTCCTGACGCCAGCCGACGAGGAATACCATATCGATAAGTCGAAATTCACCATTCCGTTCGTCTGCGGCGCACGAAACCTTGGGGAGGCCTGCCGCCGGATCGGCGAGGGTGCGGCGATGATCCGGACCAAGGGCGAGGCCGGCACAGGGAACGTGGTGGAAGCGGTGCGGCACATGCGGGCCATCATGGGCGAGATCCGCCAGATACGCGGGATGGATGAGCAGGAGCTCTCTGACCGCGCCCGGGCGATCGAGGCGCCTTTCGAGGCCCTCAAGGACTGTGCGGAGCGCGGGCGCCTCCCGGTGGTGAACTTCTCTGCAGGCGGCATCGCCACCCCTGCGGACGCTGCGCTCATGATGCAGCTCGGCGCAGACGGAGTCTTTGTCGGGTCCGGGATCTTCCTCTCAGGTGACCCGCAAAGGACCGCCCGGGCCATCGTCGAGGCGGTGAACCATTATACCGAGCCCGGGGTGATCGCGGAGGTCTCCCGGGGGATCGGCGAGGCCATGCGGGGCCTTGATATCCATACCCTCCGGGAAGACGAGGTGCTCCGCTTCCGTGGACGTTAAGATCGGGGTACTCGCCCTCCAGGGCGATGTCTCGGAACATATTTTTGCATTCCAGCAGGCGCTCGGAGCCGGTGCTCCACCGGTGATCGCCGTCCGCTCCGTTCACGATATCGAGGGGCTCGATGGCCTCGCCATCCCCGGGGGCGAGTCGACCACCATCGCCCGCCTGGTGGACAAGAACAAAATGCGGCATGCGCTGGAGGCGTTTAAAGGCGGCATCTTTGCGACCTGCGCCGGGATGGTACTCGTCGCCACAGAGGTCGACGACCCGAGGGTCGAACCGCTGGGCATCATCGATATAAAAGTCGAACGGAACGCCTTTGGCCGCCAGCGGGAGTCCTTCGAGGCCGATATCCCCATCGAGGGACTCGAAGATCCCTTCCACGCCGTCTTCATCCGGGCGCCTGTGGCAGAAAGCGTGGGACCGGACGTCAAGATCCTCGGGAAAGTCGAGGAGAGGATCGTCGCGGTGCAGGCAGGGCGCCACATGGCGCTCTCGTTTCACCCGGAACTGGGTGGGGATCTGAGGCTGCATGGGGTTTTTTTGGGGAATTTGCAGGATTAAAAATTTTTTTGGTGTTTGGTTTTGAATGATTCGACTGCGTAGAAATCGAACCTGGATCAATTTGTTCCCGTGGTTGTCGAACTCCCAGAAATACTCGACATCTTCCTAGAACAACCCATCCTCAAAGACATTATCTATGTCCAATTTTCACCCGGTGCCGCACTCCGTCAGGCTTTTGTGACACCCGCTC
>JAVVFN010000235.1:0-1949 GCA_032250645.1 Methanomicrobiaceae archaeon
CGAGTAGACGCCGGGTTTGCGGGTCCGCGCCCGGACAAAGTCGAGGCTGAACTCCTTGTCCATCCCCTGCCTCACGAGATCCTCGCCGATCGGGGAGAGGCACTGGGAGGCGGGGGGCGGGGGGATGCGCACCTCCTGCATTGCGGCAAGGAGGCTTTTCAGCTGCTCGGCAGAGAGTGATTTGACCTTTGCGGTCGGCTTGAGGCCTGCCCGTGCGATGATCTCGTCGGCGCTCTTCTTTCCCACCCGGGAGAAGCGGGAAACCAGAAAGTCGTGGAGGGCCAGCCTGTTGCCGCTGACCATGCGCTTTAAGGTCCCGAACTCGATCCCGTGCGGGTGGGGCTCAATGGGCTTTGGGTTGTGGGGGACCTCCTCGCTCACCCGGTCAAAGACGATCGTCTCCTCGTCGATCTCGGCACGGATCCGGGCATGGGGATTCACCACCGAGGTGTAGCGGAGGTAGTCAAGCAGCCTCTTCTTGGCCGCAAGAGTGCTCTTAAACTCGATCTCCACCCGGGTGCCGTGGGTCCGGTCCCAGTCGATCCGGGTATGCCGGACGATCTCGGGCTCGTTCGTCTCGGTTTTGATCATCAGCTCGTAGCGGTGCGCCTGCTCCATTGCGCCGGTCCGCGAGATCACGGTGGCGGGCACGCCGGTGGTGAGCTGGGCGTAGAGCACCGCGGCGCTGATCCCGATCCCCTGCTGCCCGCGGCTCTGCTTGATCTGGTGGAACCGCGAGCCGTAGAGGAGCTTTCCGAAGACGAAGGGAATATTCTCCGGCATGATCCCGGGGCCGTTGTCCTCCACCGTGATGCGGAAGACCTCCCGGTCCACCTTCCGGATGCCGACGTAGATGTCGGGGAGCACCTCGGCCTCCTCGCAGGCGTCGAGCGCATTGTCCACCGCCTCCTTGACGGTGGTGATGATCCCCCGGGTGGGAGAGTCAAACCCGAGGAGGTGCTTGTTCTTCTCGAAGAACTCGGCGACACTGATGCTCCGCTGCTGCTTTGCAAGGTCCTCGGCAAGCGTCATGTTCCCTTCACTTCTGCCACCGCTTCAGAAAGGGTGCATTCCTTCTGCTCACCCGAGGAGAGGTTCCTCAGGGTCACCGTCCCGGAGGCCGATTCGCGCTCCCCGGCGATGACCGCATAGTCCATCTCGCGCCCCGCGTGCTTCATCTGGGCGCCGATCCCCTTCTCGGAGAGGTTGAGCTCGGTCCGTATGCCGGCATCGCGGAACGCTCTTGCGATCGCAAAGGCGTAGTCCCGTGCTTCCGGGGTGTAGAGGACGGCGACTACGGGGCCGCGGGGAAGGGAGAACTCGCCGAGCGAGACCGCCACCCGGTCAAACCCGATCGCAAAACCTGCGGATGGAACGTCCTCGCCCCCGAAGAGGTGGGCGAGCCGGTAGGCGCCGCCCCCGAGGACCTGGTTCTCTGCCCCGAGGTTCGGGGCAAAGCACTCAAAGACCATCCCCGTGTAGTAGTCAAGACCCCGGGCGATCCCGAAGTCCGGGACATACTCCATCCCCGCCGCATCAAGGAGCGCGAAGGTCTCCTCGATCCGTGCCTGCTCGGGAATGGGTCCGGTGATCTCGAAGACCTCCGAGAGCTCGCGGCTCGCGGCGAGTGCGGAAAGATCGTCGGAGAGGTCGGCTTGACCGAGCGCCCGGAGGGTATCGGCAAGCCCCCCCATGTCCCTCTTGTCGAGGAACGCCATCACCCGGCGCTGCATGGCCGGGTCAAAGTCGGAGAGCATCCGCCGCATGGGCGCGAGGTGGCCGACGTGCGTTGCAAAGCTCACCCCGGTAGCGCCGAGCACTTCGCCGGCAAGCAGGACCACCTCGGCATCCGCAGCTGCAGTGTCCGCCCCGATCAGCTCGGCCCCGAACTGCCAGAACTGGCGGTACCGCCCCTTCTGGGGCCGCTCGTACCGGAAACAGTCGGCCAC
>JAVVFN010000236.1:0-1933 GCA_032250645.1 Methanomicrobiaceae archaeon
TCCCGTCCGCGATGCAGGAGACGCTTGCCGGAACTCCCTCCACCAGTTCCTGGCAGATGGCCGGCTCGTCCGGGAAGAGTGCCTCCCACGCCTCCCTCTCCGCGGCCGAGCAGACGACCTGGTTCCGCCACCCCCCTGACCCTCTCCGGGGCTTGACCATGCACGGGTACTCGCCCTCGCCTGCGATCCGCGGGATCGGGACTCCTGCACCTTCCAGGAAGTGCTGGGTGGTGAGTTTGTCCAGGAACTGCTCCACCAGCTCCGGGGGAGTGCCATAGAGGGGGAGCGAGGTGGAGAGGTTCTCGGCTCCGCTCGTCACCACAAGGATCTCAAACTCCCTCTCGGCGCAGAGTTCACCGATGATCGCCGGGAGGCTGGCAAGGTCGTCGAAGGAGCGCGACCCTGCGGTATACCACCCGAGGTCAAGGTCGCAGAAATGGTCTACCGCATAGACCTCGTAGCCGGCCTTCCATGCCGACTGCGCCACGTGGCGGGTGGTGAAGCCCGCAACCAGCACCCGCCCCTTCACCGCTCCTCCCTCCCTTTTCCGCGGATGCTGGGCCGGATTTTCATCTTCGCGTCCGAGTAGGTGATCCCGAGTTCGTCGCCGGAGAAGAGGTGGTCGAGGAAGACCGCAAGGCTCGAGATCTCGGAGTGGGGCTGGGTGGTGACCGAGACATTGTAGTCCGCGAGGCCATAGATCTCGCCCGGGACCTTCTCTGCCCCCACCACCGCGAGCACCCGCTCCTCGCCCTTCAGCGCGAATATGGCCTCCTGCAGGGGGATGCCGTACATGGTGAGGTGGACGACCACGCCTCCCCGCTCCTTCCACTCCCTGATGCACTTCCTCGGGGAGACCCCGTCCTCGACCTCAAAATGCCCTCCCCAGCGTTCAACCACATCCTCGATCGATCGGACGACCCCTGCGTCCCTCGCCGCAAGGCTCATCCCCGCCGCCCCGAACGCACGGGCCGCGAGGCCCACGTGGGTGGTCACCCGCTGGTCCCGTTCAGGGCGGTGCCCCAGCCTGAGCACGCGCACCTCCATCAGGGCTGCTCCTTTTTTGTCCTGGCCCGGATCACCCCGTCCTCGATGATGAGGGGGGAGTCTTGGGCATATTTGGCCTGGCATGCGACGAGTGCCTCTCCAATGGTGGTCGGTACATACCCCTCGCTGCTCCGGCGGATGAGAAATGAGCGGGAGAGGCGCGCGAGTGATCCCTCGAGCACGTCCGGGTCGACGTCCATCAGGTCCCCGAGCGCGTCCCTCCCCACGGGTGCCCGGCCGACGATGAGGTGGTAGACCTTCCAGTCAAGGTCCTCGGTCCGCATTTCCAAAGCATTGCGCATCTCTGTCGATATACTTTTTTACCGTGTGTGCCCATCCGAAAGTGAGCATGACCGACTACTATGAACTTGCCGCCCTTGCCGACCGCGCCTTTGCCATCAGCGATGATGACGTGGAGGCGCTGGCAGGGGTCCTTGACAGCTTCGAGGAGAATCTCCGGTTCGAGCTCCTCTTCTCCGATTTTTTCAACGCCTTCCAGGTCTTCTATTATTTCTTCCGGGAGATGCCCACCGAACTCGGGGAAGAGCGCCTCATCCTCCACCCTGCCGGGGACTGCGCAAAAGGCGTGCTCGTTGAGGACCAGGGGATCTTCTCCCTCTCCTTCCAGCTCTCGGGGAAAACTCCGGTCATCCTTGTGAAGGAGGGGGAGGAGGTGGTGCGCACGTTCACGGGCACCTCCGCTTACCATGATGCGGTCGCCTTTGCCGATGAATACGGGTGATTCACCCGCGGGTGATCAGTCGTTCATCCACGCGGGCCCGGACGAGCGGGGGCAGGGCCCCCCACCGGCAGCAGTCGTTCCCCACGATCGCCAGGGCGCCAGTGACCTCCTCGATTCCGGCGAGGGGTGCGAAGGCCTCCTCGC
>JAVVFN010000237.1:0-1913 GCA_032250645.1 Methanomicrobiaceae archaeon
TCTCTGGCGCACACACGAAGGCCTCCGAGAGGATGGAGAGCCCCATCCGCACCTTCTCGTACTCGGAACGGAACGGCTCCTCGAGGATCACCACGATGGTGTCCGGGCGGTACCCGGTCCCCCGGAGCACCGCGTAGTAGGTGTTGATGAGCGCCCACGTGGACCGACCCAGCATGCAGATATAGACCTTCTCGGGTGCCATGCGTCTCCTGTGGAGCTATCGGGCGCAGGCCTATAAAACGGTTCTTTTTGGGAGGAGAGATCTTTCCTGCATGCAGGTGTCCTTTCGATAAAGTGGGGCGTTCCACTCGAGCCTGCGAGGAAAAATGGTGTTAATTTTAGTGATTTGTTAGTTATGCGGACCGGGTGCTTCCGGTTCAAGATCCCACTTTGATTGACTTTTGAAGGTCGCGATGACTGGCCCGCCCGGAGACTCCATCATTTCGTAGGATTCCTTCCATTCGAGCGTGCGTTGGGAAAGATCGCCTTCAAATTTTTCATAGGATTCGCGTATATAATGCACATACCAGATCTGGTTATCGGGTGATGGACCACAATAGCCTTCGAGATCGTAGGTATATTGGAAATCTTCCGGAGGACTGGTATCATAGATGGTTACCGTCCCGTTCATTTTGCAGAAATAGGTGGATCCATAATGTTCAATTTGCAGCGGCCATCCCTCCACTGAATATTCTGTTGGTTTATCTCCTGCCATCACGTACCCTACAAGAAGTAACATAATTACAACAGAAACTGCAGCAATTTGTAATTTCTTCATTCTACACCTGTTTTAATTTCAAATATCCTTGGGAAATCCCCAATGAAATAAAATTTCGGGATATTTTATAAGAATATTCGCCATGCAATTTTGATTATCAAAGGAACCGGCAGGAAACGAGAACGGAAACGAATTGGATATATCTCCTCATCCCCATCTCTCTCACAGGGATAATGGAGTTGACCGGCAAGATGCCTGATAAGGGCGCATTATACCGTAAAGGACAGGACTTTGAGAAATCGGGTCGGTACGAGGAAGCCCTCGCGGTGTTTACCCGGATAGTGGAGATATACCCGGAGGAGGTCCCTGCCTTGCTAAAACGGGGAGATCTCCTCGATGAACTCGGGCGGTATGACGAAGCACTTGCATCTCTCTCCCGTGCGGCAAAGATCGATCCATGCAACCTGATCCCCTGGTACAACAGCGGCGTCATTCTCGCACGAATTCAGCGGTTCGAAGAGGCGGTCCGGTGCTATGACCGGGCAATCGAGATCGAGCCGCAAAATCCCTTAATCTGGAACAACAGGGGCACGGCACTGCTGGGAGCCGGGAAAATCCAGGACGCACTCGCCTGTTTCGAACAGGCGATCGAGATCGATCCTGCATATTCCCGAGCCCTGTACAACAAAGGACTTGCACTCCAGGAGCTATCACGTTACGGAGAGGCGCTCGAATGCTTTGACGGGGTGTGCGAAAGGGAGCCGGAGTTCGCTCCGGGATGGGGCAACAAAGGAACCACGCTCTCTCTGCTCGGCCGATACCCGGAAGCCGTTGCCTGCTTTGAGAAGGTGCTTGATATCAATCCAGGCGATCCGATCGCGCAATATAACCTTGGAAATGCGCTCGACAGGATGGGCCTCCACGAGATCGCCCTTCCAATATTCGACCACCTGCTCGATAGCGATCCGGGATACGCAGATGCATGGCTCAACCGCGGAAACGCACTTGCAGCTCTCGGCAAGTACGAGGAGGCGGTCGCATCGTTCGAGAAGGGCCTTTCAATCCTCCCGGGAAGCTCGAAGGGATGGTGCAACCGGGGGATCAGCCTTGCAAAACTCGGGCGGTATGAGGAGGCCGTCGCCAGCTTTGACCGTGCGATTGCCATCGATCCGGATGACACAATTGCCCTTGCGAA
>JAVVFN010000238.1:0-1900 GCA_032250645.1 Methanomicrobiaceae archaeon
CGGCGAGCAGGGTCATGATCCCCCCAGGGGTGCAGGGCACAAAGGCAGGCGACCCGGAGACCAGCTTTCCAAGGTTGAGGGGGTGGAACCCATCCACGTCCTTCTCCGGGCTGACCGCAGCGATCACCGTCCGTGTATCCACGGTTCCGGGGAGCGGGAGCTGGACCAGGATCCCGTTGATGAGTTCATCGGCGTTCAGCCTCCCCAGCGCTTCGACCACCTGCTGAGTGGTGGCGTCCCCCGGAAGTTCGATTCCGATGGAGCCGATGCCTACGCGTTCGCATGCCCGGTGCTTCATCCGGACATACATCTGGCTTGCAGGGTCCTCCCCCGCGATTACGGTGGCAAGCCGCGGGTAGAGCCCTGATTCTCCAATCTTCTCCCGCAGGAGTTCCAGCCTCTTCTCAGAGACTTTCTTTCCGTCCAGGATCATCATGCAATCTTCGGATAGAGGGGGTATTGGTTTGCGAACTCTTCCACTTCTCCCCTGATCTCAGTGATCTTCTTCTCATTGGTGATATCCCGGAGCACCCCGAAGATCCACTCGCCGATCTGGTGCATCTCCTCCTCTTTCATCCCCCGGGAGGTGATGGTCGGGGTCCCCACACGCAGGCCGCTCGTGACGAACGGGCTCCGGGTCTCCCTCGGGATGGTATTTTTATTGGCGGTGATGCCTGCCCTCTCCAGTGCACGCTCTGCCTCAAGCCCGGTGATCCCGGCTGACGAGAGGTCGATGAGGATGAGGTGATTGTCAGAGCCGCCCGAGACGAGGTCGAGGTCGGCCTCGAGAAGGTTCTCGGCAAGGGCCCGGGTGTTCTTCACGATCTGGACGCAGTAGTCGCGGTAGGAATGCTGGAGCGCTTCTTTGAAGCAGACCGCCTTTGCGGTGATGGTGTGCATGAGGGGACCGCCCTGCATGCCCGGAAAGACTGATCGGTCGATGGTCTGGGCGTTCTCTGCGCTGCACATGATTGCACCGCCCCTCGGCCCCCGCAGGGTCTTGTGCGTTGTGGTGGTCACAAAATCGACCACCCCCACGGGGGAATTGTGCACGCCGGTTGCACAGAGACCGGCGATATGGGCGATATCAGCCATGCAGTGCGCATCGACCGCGTCCGCGATCTCCTGGAACGCGGCAAAATCGATCTCCCTCGGGTAGGCGCTCGCACCGCAGACAATCATCTTCGGCCGTTCCTTCCGTGCCAGTTCCTCGATAGTCCCGTAGTCGAGCATCTCGGTCTTTGCGTCCACCCCATAGTGTGCCACGCTGTACCATTTCCCGGTGATATTGACGGGGGAGCCATGGGAGAGGTGACCTCCCTGGGCGAGGTCCTGGCTCAACATCTTCTCTTTATGCTGCAGATAGGCAAAATAGACTGCCTGGTTGGCCTGGCTTCCGGAATGCGGCTGCACATTTGCGTGCTCGGCCCCGAACAGGCTGCACATGCGCTGGCGTGCGAGATTCTCCGCCATATCGTGGAACTCGCACCCGCCGTAATACCGCTTCCCGGGATATCCCTCCGCGTACTTATTGGTCATGATCGAGCCCATGGCCTCGAGCACTGCCCGGCTCACGATATTTTCTGACGCAATGAGTTCCAGCCCGTTTGTCTGGCGGATCCGTTCATTTTCAATAATATCTGCGATTTCCGGATCGAATTCGGACAGATAAGACATATGTCAACAGGTTGGTGCAGAGAGGTAATATTTTTTCTTGAGCCGGTGACGTGAACAGAAGGATTATTAGGCAATCGTGATCACCTTACCTCTGGGGATGGAATGGCACAAAAGGATGCGAAAATCAAAGATCTCGAACATAAACTCGAGGAAAAAGAGCGGGAGATAATGGGGATGAAGGAGACGAAACCGGGTGCGGAACCCGTGGCGAAGGATCGGATCG
>JAVVFN010000239.1:0-1893 GCA_032250645.1 Methanomicrobiaceae archaeon
GGCAAGGTGGCCGCCCTTGATGAGCACCGCGGCTGCGCCCATCTCGCGGATCGCTTCTCCCGCCCGGACCATCTCGGGCGGGGTGGTAATGGAGGGGATCCCGGTAATCGCGCAGGCCTCGGGGATGTTGGGGGTGACAAGCGTCGAAGCCGGGATGAGCTCCTCGATGAGCGCCCTTTCTCCCTCCGCGTCGAGGAGACGGGCCCCGGAGGTCGCGACCATCACCGGGTCGACGACCAGAAGCGCAGACGCCGGGAGGGCCGCTGCCACCTCGCGGACGATCTCCGCGGTCGCGAGCATCCCGGTCTTGTAGGCCCGGATAAAAAACTCGTCCTGCACCGCCTCGAGCTGGAGGCGGACGAAGCCCGGCGGCACCGGAAAGGAGCCCCGCACCTCGCGGGGGTTCTGGGCGGTGAGCGCGGTGATGACCGTGCACCCCCAGACCCCGAGCACGGTGAAGGTCTTGAGGTCCGCCTGTATCCCCGCCCCGCCGCCCGAGTCCGACCCCGCGATGGTGCAGGCGACCGGGTACTCCTCCCCTTCCATGGATCAAGGGTTTGCGGCGGGGACTTTATACTCCTGCCCTTCCGGGCGGTTCTATATGGGGTGAAGACCAACCTCTCTTTTGAGAATGGACGTCGAGGAGTTTGTCCGCAGGCTCGCCGCAGGGGGGGTGGCCGACGCCGAGACCGAGGCCCGGCTCGCAGAGCACATCCGGAGGATCAAGGACGTATCGCCCGAATACGCCCTCGCCTTCGCGCACGCGGTGGTCGAGGAGGTCAGGAACACCACCGGGCTTTCCGGCGACCTCTTCGACTATGAACGGTCGGGCGTCTCCATGGGCGAGTTCGGGGTCGGGTCACGGGGCGAGGGGGACTTCTTCGCCCACCGCCAGCTCCCGCGCATCATCGGGAAGACGGGCGCCGAGGTGAGCGTCGACGAGATGGACGATGCAGGAGCGGTCCGGGGCGGGGAGGGCTACCTCGTCTGCACCGTGGACGGGATGCACTCCCGGCTCTCCGACTTCCCCTTCCTCGCCGGCTTCCACGTCACCAGGGCCACCCTCCGCGACGTCTACGTCATGGGCGCAAAGCCGGTCGCCCTGATCTCGGATATTCATGTCGCCGACGACGGGGACGTGGCCAAGATCTTCGACTACACCGCCGGGATCGCGGTGGTCAGCGAGGCGATGGACGTGCCGCTCGTCACCGGCTCCACGCTGCGCATCGGCGGGGACATGGTGCTCGGGAGCAGGCTCACCGGGTGCGTGGCCGCCGTGGGGACCGCCACGCACCTGACGGCGAGGAGGTCCATGCGGCCCGGGGACGTCCTTTTAATGACCGAGGGGGCCGGCGGCGGGACCATCGCCACCGCCGCGCTCTACTCCGGCTACCCGGAGGTCGTGGAGCGGACCATCAACCTCCACTTCTTAAAAGCCGCAGAGGCGCTCCTTGCGCACCCGGACGTCCTTTCCGGCATCCACGCCATGACCGACGTCACCAACGGCGGTCTCAGGGGGGACGCCTACGAGATGGCCGGGACCGCCCGGTGCCGGGTGGTGGTCGAGGACGAACCGCTCCGCGGGCTGGTCGACCCCGAGGTGCTGAAATTGCTGGACATCCTCGAGATCGACTACCTCGGCGTCTCCATCGATGCGCTCCTCGTGGCCGCCCCGCCGGAGATGAAAGATGCGATCATCCGCGTGGTGGGGGAGGCTGGCGTCCGGATGGAGGAGATCGGGCGGATCGAGGAGGGTGCGCCCGACTCGGTCCTCATGGTCGGCGGGAAGGAGTGCGATTTCAAGCCGAAGTTCCGCGAGTCGGCCTACACCCCGGTCAAGAAGGTGGTGGACACCAAAGGCGGCGACTTTGCGGCGATGCAGCAGAAGGTCGC
>JAVVFN010000023.1:0-12045 GCA_032250645.1 Methanomicrobiaceae archaeon
CTCTGGAAAGGGGAGCTATTTACCGGTGCATCCTGATATTACACGCATGGCAGGTACTATCGGGTATACGACCGCGGTGGTGGGAGGATTGGGCCTTGGTCTCCTGCTCGGGAGCGAATTTGCCGGCACCTACACGACCCTCCTCGGAGCGGCGCTCACGATCATCGCCATCGGAACGATCGCGGTCCTTTCGTCCCGAAAAAGAGGGTGATTCTACCGGACGGTGAGAACGCCGAGGATCTTTTTGCGGGTTTCTTCGTCCTGCAGGTCCATCTGGTGGATGGTTTTGATGTGTCCCTCGATCGCTTTCATGAGCTCCATCTCTCCCTCGGCCTTCATCTCATAGTCGCACGGAAGCCCGAGGTCCTGGCACCGGAAAGTGGCTCCTTTCTTCATCTGCCTCACCGGACCCACTCTGGAGGTAGTCTCCCTTAACGTTTTCCCCGTGCACCCTGTGACCGGAGTCTGCCCTCGAGCACGGTGACCGCCCTGCCGCCGAGCAGGACCCGATCACCGGCGATCTCCACCCGGACCTCCCCTCCCCGCGGGGATGCCTGCCAGGCAGTGAAGGTATTGCGCCCTGTCCGCTGCTTCCAGTAAGGTCCAAGGCAGCAATGGGCCGATCCCGTGACCGGGTCCTCGGGGATCCCGACGGCAGGGGCGAAGAACCGGGAGATGAAATCGTGGGGGCCCCGGGGGGTCTCTGCGGTGACCATCACCCCGCGGGCGGTAATGCGGGCAAGAGAAGAAAAGTCGGGCTGCATTGCCCGGACCTCACCCCCTGAAGCCACCTCGACGAGGTAGTCGAACCGGTTTTTCCCGGTCCATACCGGCCGGATCCCCAGGGCATCGATGAGCCCCGGCGGCGGATCCGCGAAGACGGCGGGCTCGCCGGGAAAGTCGAGCACGATCAGGTCCCCCTCGTAAAATGCACGGAGCGGACCGCTTTTTGTGAAGAAGACCGCCTCGTCATCCCCCCTGTCTCTGAGCACATGGGCCGTGGCGAGGGTGGCGTGGCCGCAGAGGTCCACCTCGCAGAGCGGGGTGAACCAGCGAAGGTCATACCCGCCTTCTGCCGGCGAGAGGAACGCGGTCTCCGAGAGGTTCATCTCGGCGGCAACCTGTTGCATCCACTCCTCCCCGGCAGGATGGGGGAGGAGGCAGACTGCCGCCGGGTTGCCCGAGAACGGACGCGAGGTGAAGGCATCGACGATGGAGAGGGGGACTTGCATAGGAAGGAGTTAGGAATGTCCGGTGTCATCTAGGTTCTGGTTGCAAGATTTTCCTGGTGGACATCCCCACGCAGCATCCCTCTCAGAACAGCGTATCGAGGATGATGGAGGAGGCATAGACCGCCATCGCGACGTGGAAGAAGGGGAGGGATGCAAGCGCCGTCTCCGGGGTCTTATCCCGGAGGATCCGCACGTTCGCGGCCGCGAGAAGGAGGAGGCCGACCAGAAACCCGCCGCGGGCGATCCAGCCGAGGCGGGCGGCAAAGAGGATCGCAAACACTGCATGGACCGCGGTCGCGATGAGGATCCACTTTGCCGTCCCGCCCTCGCCGTAGAGCACGGTCACCGTGGCAAGGTCACGCGCCCGGTCGTTGACGAGATCCGCAAGGTCGTTTGCGGCAAGGTGCGCCTCGGCGAAGGGATAGAAGAAGAGGAAGTATGCAAGCGCAGTCATATCCGGCAGGCCCGCGGCAAGGTAGCCGGCGACCGGGAAGAGGGCAAAGTCGGTCCGACCGAGGAGCTGGGCAATGGGCCAGGACTGGCGCCGCTTCCTGACCTGGTAGAAGACCTCCGCGCAGTATGCATACACCATGATCCCGAAGACGAAGCCCGAGTGCGGCCAGGGGAGTGTGAAGATCAGGGCCGTGGTGACGACGAAGAACGCAAAAAAGAGCGCCACCGCCCTGCCGGGTTCAATCAGCCCTTCGGGGAGCGGCCGGGTTCCGTAGAGCCGCCAGTACCGGCTCATCGCCGGATCGACGTCATGCCGGTCACGCTCCCTGTCTACGATATCATTGAGCACCATCCCCCCCTCAAACCCGAAGAGGCCGATGAGCACCACCGTCGCGGTGGTCGTCCACGAAAACCCGCCGTACTCCCCGTAGGCGAGGGCGAGCCCGGAAGAGAAGAGGAGCGGCCACGCCCAGGCAAAGTGGGCCCGGGTCAGGTCGATCCATGCTCGGAGGGAGGAAGGCATCTTTTTAGCTATCGGCGCAGGCTCTTCATTAGCCCATCTCTTTTTTCCTACAGGGGAACGGAGATCCTTCATGAAGCACCCTTTCCTGGATGCTGCGTTTGGAACGATCCAGTCCTTGTTTTCCTCTCGTGACGTGAGGAGATCTCGCATTCCCGGGGCCACCCGGATGTGCATCCGGGCCGGCAAATCACTGGAAGCAGTATGCAGGCCGACAGAAGTTGAGGGAAGGATTTCTCCGGCAGATTAATGGTATGCGACCTCGACAATCCCAGGACAAAGGAATGCCGGTCCCGGCAGTGTAAGGAGGAAGGTGGGAGTTGTTTGAGAAGACCCTGATCCCGGTAGCGTACGGGGAGAGTCCTGAGGAGTTGCGGAAGGTCGGGAGGATCCTGGTGAAACTTGGGGCACAGTCTATCTGCCTCTTCCATGTCAGTGAGGGGGGATCATTTTTCCGGGGGTCTGATCTCTCGTGGCTGATGCTCCTCAAGGAGACGCTCGAAGATACCGGGCTCGCGGTGGAGGTGAAGCTGGGAAATGACCATGTTGCTTCCGCTATCGCGGAGGCCGCGCTCCTCGAAGGGGTAGACGAGATCTACATGAAAACAAAGCGCCGCTGGCACATCGAGACGGTGTTCCTCGGGAGTGTCTCGCGGGACCTCCTCCGACTCACCGATGTCCCCGTCTTTGTCCATAAAATCCGGCCCCGCCTGCCGGGTGAAGAAGGGAAACTCAATCGTGAAGACCTGGTCGTACTGTATGCAACAGATCTGGACGAGGTATCGTACCGCCCCCTCCCCTATGTCAGGGAGATCAAGGGAGGGTGGTGCCATGTCCTCCATGTCAGAGGATGGATGGCAGATCCCGCCGCGGAGCTCCGGCGGGAGAAGAAGGTTGCCTCAGAGCTGGATTCGCTCAGGGAGGAACTGAGCCCCTATTACAGGCGCGTGACCACCGAACAGAAGAAAGGAGACCCTGCCACCGAAGTGCTGCAGGTATCCAGCCGGATCAACGCCGACATCATTGTCATCGGGAAAAAACAGAAGTCCTCCTTCTTCCCCAACCTCCTGGGAAGGACGGCGGAGCGAATAGTGGCCTCCTCGAATGCCTCGATATTTCTTGTCCCATGAGCAGGAGGATTCTGATGTGGCGTGATTATGGAAGGCGGGAGGCGGTCTTTCTCCTCTCCTCTGCAGTCATCCTCTTCTTTATCGCCGGAGGTTTGCTCAGGCCGGACCTGTTAAATTCGGCTTCTTCGGCCATCCATGCCGCCATCCTGAACAACTTCAGCTGGCTCTACCTCCTTTCGGGCTTCTTCTTCCTCATCTTCTCGGTGAGCCTCGCCCTCTCACGGTTTGGCCACCTGAAGCTTGGTGCGGATACCGAACGGCCGCAGTACAGTTTCTTTGGATGGATTGCGATGCTCTTTGCGGCAGGAATGGGGATCGGGCTTATCTTCTGGGGAGTCTCCGAGCCGCTGCTCCACATCCTCGAACCGCCGCTCTTCCTGGCCCCCTTCTCCCCTGATGCCGCCGCGTTTGCCATGCGCTACTCTTTCTTCCACTGGGGGATCCATCCCTGGGCAATCTACACGATCGTCAGCCTCTCGATTGCTTACTTCTCCTTCCGGAGGGGGATGCCGGCGCTGATCAGTTCCTGCTTCTACCCGCTCCTGGGGAGCAGGGTCTATGGCCTGCAGGGAGTGCTCATCGATGTGCTGGCGGTCTTTGCCACCGTCTTTGGGACCGCGACCTCGCTGGGATTCGGCGCACTCCAGATCCATGCCGGGTTCATCCACCTCTATGGCATCTCGTCTGCGATCTCCGTCACGATCGGGATCATCGTGATCGCCACCGCCCTCTTTATGGCCTCCGCGATCCTGGGCGTGGAGAAAGGAGTGCAGGTCCTCTCGAAGATAAACATCGTGATCGCCATCCTCCTCCTCACCGCCATCCTCCTTCTCGGCTCTCCCCCCACGCTCCTCAATATCTTCACCTCGACCCTCGGCGGATATATCAACAACCTCATTGACCTCAGCTTCCAGTCCTATCCCTTCACCGGATTTGAGTGGAGCAGGGACTGGACGGTCTTCTACTGGGCATGGTGGATCTCCTGGTCGCCATTCGTCGGCCTCTTCATCGCACGAATCTCCCGGGGCCGGACCATCCGGGAGTTTGTCCTGACCGTTCTCTCGGTCCCGCCCCTGTTTACGTTCATCTGGTTCTCTGTCTTCGGGGGATCTGCACTGAACCTTGAACTGAACCAGGGGGCCGGGCTCACTGCGGTCGCCGGGGAGGACATCTCGCTTGCCCTCTTTGCATTCTTCGAGCACTACCCGGCATCAGGGCTTCTCTCTCTTGTCGCCATCCTGCTCCTGATCGTCTTCTTCGTCACCTCGGCCGATTCCGCGACGGTCGTCCTCGCCTCGCTCACCACGCAGGGGAGCATGATCGTCCCCCTGTACAAAAAAATTGTCTGGGGCGTCTCGCTCTCCGCGGTTGCGATCATCCTCCTCATGACCGGAGGGCTCTCTGCGCTCCAGATCATGGCGATCACCGCAGCGTTTCCCTTCATGATCGTGATGATCATCCTCTGCTATACCCTGGTGCTCGGGATGTCCCAGGAAGAGATGGGATAGGGCATGAAGGAATTTGCAGGGCATAAGCTCAGCGTGATCTTCCGGTGTCCCGCCGGGATCATTTTCCCCGGATCAGCCAATGAGAGAGATGCTCCCTCTATCCATTGACGGGAAGGCACGTCTCGTCCTCTGGCCCGGCCGTCTCCTTCCTCTGGCAGTGAGTCATCCACACCGGGTTCCGGGGAGGAGGCGTTGACGGAAGATCCCCCTGTTCTTTTTACGGGATGGATTGATTTTTATCACAGGGCTCCGGGGATATCCTGCTCCCGCTCCATCCCGGGGATCAGTATTTATTCTTCCGCATTGCACTTTCATTTAGTCGACGTGCAGCGAGCTTCACCGCCCACCAACCTGCTTCCCTCTTTCCTTTCGCTCATTGCACGTACGCGATATATAGACAGGGAGAATCCACATGATGAAAAGAACGCAATATTTCGTCCTTCTCCTGCTCCTTCTCCTCTTTTGCGGGGTCACGCTCGCCTCCGCGGCCACCTGCCCCACCGGGTGCACATGTCTCACCGTGGCGGAAGCGAAGGAGAAGGGTGCGACCCCCTGCGGAAAGGAGCAGATCTCCTGCGGGACAGACCGACTCCAGAACCCGATGTACTGCTACATGCTGCCCACCGCGACGCCCGCCTGCCCCACAGGCTGTTCGTGCATGGCGGAGTCCACCGCAAAGGAGCAGTTCGGGACCTACGAGAAGTGCCAGGAGACCCCGTGTGCCAAAGTGGTGCTCGGGAGCACGACCTTAAGCTACTACTGCTTCCGGGAGGCAAAGGCATTTCCCGTCTGCGAGGCCGGGTGCGAGTGTATGAGCGAAGAGGCGGCCAAGAAGGAATTTGGCGCGTATGAGCGCTGCTCCGAGGCGGCCTGCGGGCAGAGCGTCACAGGCGCACCCTACTACTGCTTCCGCGCCCTCGAACCGGTCTGCCCGGAGGGTTGCATCTGCCTCTCCCCGGACGAAGCGGAGAAGGAGCTGGGTGCCTACGAGCGGTGTTCGAGCACCTCCTGCGGGGTCGTGCCCGGGACCAACATCCTGCGGTACTGCATGCGAAAGGTCCAGACCAGTCCCTGCGACGAGGGATGCAGCTGCCTCCTCCCCGAGACCGCGAGATCCTGGGGGATGAGTGACCTCTGCGATCCGAACGCCCCGCCCTGTTATATTGACGCGGGCGGGAGTGCATACTCCTGCTACAAGAACCTCGCCTGCCCGGATGACTGCACCTGCCTCGCCGTGGAGGTGGCAAACGCCCGGGGTTACTCCCTTTGCGGAGGGGACAAGATCCAGTGCGGGGTGACCGACCCGGCAACCATGGATGCCCTCTACTGCTTCGAGCGGTCGGTCGCCTCTTCCTGCCGGTACGATCCGGCAACGGACGCCTGCATGGGCACCTGCCCCACGGGTGAGCGCTGCCAGCTGAACACCATCATCCGGGATGCGGCCACCGGGGCGGTGACCTACGCGGAATGCACCTGCAAGGCCCCACTCGCACAGGATACCGAGCCGCCGGTGATCGACCTGTACGTCCCGCCTGACACGAAAGAGAACGAGACCGTTACCATCACGGCCCGTGCATTCGACCCGAACGGGGTAAAGACCATCGCGATCCTCGTGGACGGCGAGAAGGTTGGCGAGTGTACGGGGGAGGAAGAGTGCAGTATCAACACGAAGCTCGTCGGCGGAGATCGGACCGTAACGGTAGAGGCGGTGGACCTGACGGGGAACAGGGAGACGCTCTCCCGCGTTGCCAGCATAGAACGGGTTCGAATTGCCCTCTGCACAAAAGTGAGCGGCTCGATCTATAACTACTACTATGATGTGGAAGCCCTCGAGATCGTGGCCGAACGGTTCGCGAAGGTCGACTCGAGCCTCAAGGGCATCTCAAAGATATTGGTCCTGCCGCTGGAGACCAGGACCTTCCAGGTGACCATCCCCCAGGAGTTTTCCATCGCCTACAGCACGGACTGCCTGAGTGAGGGCTCCTGGCGCATCCGGCCCGTCTACCACGGGTTCGCCGAGGCCAGGCGGTGGATCGGGGACTGGACTCCCGCACAGTACGTGGTGGACACCACCACCGAACCGCTGGGGCGCTCTGATGCAGACTTTACCTTCATCGACCAGTGCACCGCCCCCCTCCCCTCCTCGTTCAGCTGGCAGAACTACCAGGGGAAGAACTGGCTCACGCCGGTGAAGTCCCAGTCCGGGTGCGGATCCTGCTGGGCGTTCTCGGCGGTCAGCGTGGTCGAAGCGATGCGTAACCTGGAGATGGGCACGCTCGAGAACCTGGACCTCTCCGAGCAGTACGCGGTTGCCACCTGCGGGATCGGCGGAAACTGCGGGGGCGGCCACCCGGTCTCAGTCTTCAACGAGATGCGGGACGGGTGCGGGATCTCCGATGAGAACTGCTTCCCGTACACGGCCACGAGTTCGGCCTGCAACCGGTGCACGGACTGGGGCTCGAGGCTCTGGAAACTGAACACCTGGCAGGAAGTCGGGAACACCGAGGATGAGATCAAACGCGCGCTGGTCTGCCACGGACCGCTCTCCTTCTGCTCGGACACCTGGGGCCACTGCGTGACCCTGGCCGGGTACGACGATGCGGCCGGCGAGTGGATCATCAAGAACAGCCACGGTCTCGGCTACGGGACCCAGGGGTACGGGAGGATCCCCTACACCGGCCACCCGTACAGCGACTTCCGTGAGCACGTGTGGTACGTGCAGGGAATCAGGAGGGGACCGACATGTTGAACGTTAAGACTTTGAGGGGGATTGTCCTTCTCTTCGCCGTGCTCTCTCTTGCCGCCCTTCCCATGGCGGCGGGAGCGCTCAAGGACCCCTCGGCCGTCTACTGCGAAGAGCTCGGATACGAGTTTGTGATCGAGACAACCGAAGCAGGTGATATGGGATACTGCGTCCTTCCCGGGAACCAGCGGGTCGATGCCTGGCAGTTCCTGGAAGGGACGGTGGGAGAAGAGTACAGTTTCTGTGAACAGGAAGGGTACGTCCTGAAGACCGTGGAGGATCAGGAGACCTGCCTCCGGTTCCTCTCGGACCGGTGTGCCGTCTGCGTCCTTGAGGACGGGTCGGAGGTGGAGGTCACCGAGCTGATGGAGCTCGACCTCCGGGAGACGACCTGCGGCGATAAGATCTGCGGATTCCCCGAGAATTTCCGGAACTGCCCGTCAGACTGCCCCTCCGGGAGCATGGACGGCTACTGCGACGGGATAGCCGACGGGGTCTGTGACGTAGACTGCGAGGAAGGTCAGGATCCGGACTGCGTCGCTGCGACCACACCCGCCCCCTCGGAGACCGAGGCCCCGCTGCTGGGCGTAACCGCGGTGCTTGCCCTCGCGATTACCGCGGTCATCCTTACCCTGAGGAAGAGATAATTCTCTTCCCTTCCATCATCATCAAAAACCGAAGGAATCCTGTATGTGATGGAACCGCCGAATCGTGTTTGTGCGTGTGCCCCGGACAACCTCCATCACGGCCCCTATCCCTCTCCGCCCATGACCGCCATCCTCGCCCTCGCGGTGACCATCTTTTTTGTGAGCGGGGCGAAAAAATAGATTTTTTTCGAAAAAATTTATATTTTGTCAGAACCCCGGTTCATTCAATCAGTGGAACGGTGATGAGATGAACCCATACTCTCCACAATCGAAGGGATATTTCCGGTATCAGCCTGCCAGAAATGTTCATGATTCATTCCTCTGGAATACGCATCAAAGTTATCAAATCGAGGGGGATTTGTGAATGGTAAGTAAAACCATCCTGCGAACCGTGAGTATTTATTTTACCCTCCTTTTTGTCTTCCTGGCACCTGTTTCTGCGTGGAGTCCGGGTTATCCCATCCAGGAGAAGAACCACAACTGCTGTCTTGCAAGTAATTGCTGGAACCAGAAACCATCGGATGAATGTCAGTTTACAGTCGATATTACAGGAATAACGTGGGACAGGTACCAGAAGAAATGGACATCCTATCACAACAATGGACATATTTATCTCGTGCAGAACGGGATCCGGATCCTCCAGGAAGCCGGATATGATAACTGGGCAGCATACCTCGCAGAGGACAGTAATTTTCAGGCACTGGTCGACGGGGCTTCCTGGCCGGATTTTTACAAGGGCAGGTGGAACTTAAAACTGAAATTCCGTGTTTTCAAAGGGCTGTATGAAAAGGATCTCGGAACCTTTGATCTCTCTAACTACGGGGGCTGGGATCACTACCTGAGTAATTACTACGATCTCCAGCACCCGGAGAGGATGAAGGGACTTGAAGATGTCGATGAGACTGCAATCGCGGGCTTCTTTTTGGATGCATTCTCTGATCTTGCAATCGGGGGGGCCATGTTTGCGTCCCTTGCGGCGGCGCAGGCACTTCTCGGGATCAATCCTGCTTCGATGCCAATAGCAGGAACTATCGCGGCCCTGCAATCTCTCGGAGTGATGGGGCTTGCGCTCGAGTTCTCTCCCCCAATCCATGAATCGTATCCTTCCACCGCACTGCTGGCCCAATACCGATTTGATAATGCGCTGGAGTCACATTCCGCTTCCGCGAACGATCTCTCACCGGTTTACTGGGAGCACAAATCCCGGCAGTATGACAGCCTGTTCCAGCTTGGTTGGGCGACCCATTATGCCACGGACGGGGCGGTGATATATCATCTGCAGAATGCCTGGGACAATATCAAACTCGGCCCCTGGGGCAACCCTCACGATGCCTACGAGGGGGCAGCAAACGGGCGTGGTGACCCGAACGCCAATTCCGGCTATCATATTCAAAATACGAATGAATGGAAGATTGGGAAAAACTACAACCTCATCAAGGAGGTAGGAGGGAAAGATTACGCAGCGGCCTCCATCATCCAGGAGGGTGCGCTTGCGGTGGATCAGCCCGGGCACTGGACGCTTGCAACCAGTGACAATTCAGACTACTGGGAGATCCCTCTCAAGAATGGTATCAGGATATCTGAGCAGATGACTGCAGCAATCCTTGCCCGGTATATGGATGAGCTCGGAATCCCCCCGGTGGTCCCCCCTCTGGAAGCAATGGTCTATGATACCAACTATAACCCGGTCCCTGGCGCATACGTATTTTACCGCGAGAAATACGGGCATTCGGGAGATCCCGATGCTCCGATGCATATTGAGCAGGACAAACCGTGGGATTTCGTCACCGCGGACCAGTATGGCCGGGTTACCCTGAACCTGAAAGAGGGGTATATCTATGCGATCCGGGCGGAATACCCTGGATATCGTTATGCAGGCTACCAGGATGCAGCCAGTGTCGACATCGAATTCCCGAAGAACTTCCCGATCACAGGTGGAGTCCTCGAGTTTACCCAGCCCGTCAGCGGTAAGGCCACCACCACGCACTGGTGGAACCTCTATCTCTCACCGGTCACCCCGGAAATCCAGCCGACGGCTGCTTCACAAACACCTAAATTCATCTCGCTGGCGGATAAAGACCCGATTCTCCCCTTTGCAAACGACTTCTCTCCTGAGATACGGACGGATCTTGTGGATGCCACCATCAAAGTACGGGCTGATTCATCCTACCTTGCAGCCCAGGCACCTGGCGAGCCCTACCCCCTTGCACTTCCTGGCGAGACGTATATCGAGATTGAGTGCGCCAATCTTCTCAACATCGGTACTGCACAGACAGCCCAGTCCCCCCAGCAGCTGGAGGCAGTGCTGGTGGATACCGGCACAAAGTGGGAGACCTACCACCAGATTCAACGCAATCCTGCAGGATATTACCAGTTGCTCTCCACGCGTACCGACGTTGTGACCACGGCACCGCAAAAGGATGCCGTGACAGAGGTAAGCAGCATTCTTCACCAGGAAGAAGGCCCGGTACTGCGGCGTGTCAGTACCGACTCGGATTTTGATACGGATGCGGACACGCTCAAGCTGGTCTCTCTCGAAGCTGACGCACCCGTTGTGGATACAGGGTATTCTCCCTTTGCCATATCCCGGATGATGACGCTGGCCCCGCAGGGTCAGGAAGTACTTCCGGACGGAAGAGAGAGCGAGGTACCGTTGCTCACCTACAGCCTGGGCCCACTCTTCGAAGGGGGGCAGAGCCTTTATGAAAAGCACCTCTCCCGGATCCCTGCGGCGAATGCGAAGATCGAAGTGACGATGATCAGCTATCCGGGATACATCGGTCCAGATTATTCCATCATTCCCGTATCGTCCAAAATGGTGCAGGTCGAGGATATGCAGGTAACGGACCTGCCCGGGGCACAACAAAAACCACAATTGAATGTTCCCCCGCAGTTTCAGACTCAGGAGAGCTCCCAGCCCACCAAGACGACGGTGAAAACGCTCACCCTTACCACGAACTCAGAAGGGCTGGCCGCTCTCAGGTTGAAGACAGGAAACCAGGCAGGCAGGATTCTGTTACAGTTCAATGTGATTGACAATCCCGGGGCTCCGGGAGTAAAAGTCAGGGATACCCTTGGATTCATGGTGTTACCGCCCATCACCAGGGTAGACCCGGGGTTCGCCATCGTACCTCCCTCCCTGGGAGTGGTGGCTCTAAGGACTCCGCTCGTGTTGCTCTACACGATACCCGAGTTTGGAACCCAGAAAACCGTGGTGGATCCGGGTACCTGCTTCAATTTCTCGGAAGGTGCCGGGGGAACAATACTGGTGGACATGTATCAGTGTACTCCCGGGCCCGTGATCGTGAGTAAACCAGAGATGGCACGTCCAATGGAGGTTGTGGAACAGAAGTCTCCCCCTTCTGGAATCATCTCCGGATTCTTCGACTTCCTCCGTTCCATTCCCCAGAAGATCATCTCTCTCTTCGGAGGGGAGCCGGAAGAACTCCCTGAAGGGGCCAATTGCGATGACGGAAACGTGTGCACGACCGGGGATCACTATTCGAACGGGGTCTGTACCGGCAGACCGGTCAGTTGCGATGACGGAAACCCCATGACCGAGGATTACTGCGACCCGGCAGTCGGGTGCGTGCACGAGGAGATCGGCGGACCTATCCGGGAAGGGCCCTGTGACGACGGGAATGCCTGTAGCACGAACGACCGGTACGAGGGCGGCGTCTGTGTCGGCGGGCCGCCCCCTGACTGCGATGACGGGAACCCGATGACCGAGAACTATTGCGACCCGGAGAGGGGATGCGTGCACGAGCAGATCGGCGAAGGCATCAGGGAAGGGCCCTGTGACGACGGCAACG
>JAVVFN010000240.1:0-1865 GCA_032250645.1 Methanomicrobiaceae archaeon
GCGTGGCGGGCCGGCTCGACCGTCACCCTGCCGTCCTCGATCTCGAGCACCCGCCAGAGCTGGCCCTTGGTGATGAAGGACTCGCCGGCCTCGAGCCACGAGACTACGAAGGATTCGTCGAGCGTCCCCACCGTCCTGCGCGAGATGATGTCAAAGACGCCCACCTTCCGCTCGTCGTGGATCATGGAGAGGTTCGAGGAGAGGTAGGTCCGGCTCCTCCGCGTCCTCCGGATGGTCCCCCCCTCGAGGCTGATGAGCCCGTGCGCCGCCATCTGGGCCGAGACCTCTGGAAGGAGGATGGAGGCGCCCGGGAAGCAGGAGGTCTTTCCGAGGATCGCGGCCACCTTTCCGAGCGTGATCTCGCCGTACTCGACGGCGAGGGCGGCGACCTGGTTTGCCAGCACGTCCGCGGCGTCTTCGTGGACCCTGATCTCCTCGCACTCGTTCGCCCGTGCCTTCCGGGTGATGACCAGGGACTCGAGGAGGTCGTCGATACCGGAGGTGACGATGGTCCCCCTGGAGACGGTGCCGAGGGTGTGCCCCGCCCGCCCGACCCTCTGGACCAGCCGGGCGACCTCGCGGGGCGAGCCGAACTGGAGCACGTGCTCCACATGCCCGATATCGATCCCGAGCTCCATCGAGGAGGTGGCGATGAGCGCTTTTAACTGGCGGTTCTTGAACCGGTCCTCTGCATCGATGCGCACCTCCCTTGAAAGGGACCCGTGGTGGACCTCCACGTCCCCGCGGGCGTAGAGCGCGTGGCCGAGCGCCTCGGCCGTCGACCGGGTGTTGACGAAGAGGAGCGTGGAGGGCTCCCGGTCGATGTACTGCGCGACGCAGGCGACCTGCGCGGGAAACTCGTCGCCGCAGTGGCGGACGTCGATATTGAGCGAGGGGGCCACCGGGATGTGCACGAGGGAGAAGGGTCTCTCGCCGCAGAGGAAACGGCCCACCCTCTCCGGGTTTCCCACCGTGGCCGAGAGCGCGATCCGCTGGAACTCGCCGGCGCGCAGGCTCAGCCGCTCGATGGCCACCGCGAGCTGGGCGCCCCGCTTGCTCCCCGCGAGTTCGTGGATCTCGTCGATGATGACGTGCCGGACCTTCGATAGGTGTGTCCGCAGCCGGCTGCCCATGAACATCGCCTGGAGCGTCTCGGGGGTGGTGATGAGGAGGTCGGGCGGGCTTATCGCCTGCCTGCGCCGCTCGGCCTGCGTGGTGTCCCCGTGGCGCACCCCCACCGAGAGCCCGAGCTCCCCGGCCCACCACTGGAGGCGGGAGAGGATGTCGCGGTTGAGCGACCGGAGCGGGGTGATGTACAGGGCCTTGATGCCGGGCCCGGGTTCCTTTAACAAAAAGTCGAAGACCGGGAGCATGGCGCTCTCCGTCTTCCCCGTCCCGGTGGGCGCGATGAGGAGGACGTGCTCGCCGGAGAGGATGGAGGGGATGGCCTGCTCCTGCACGTCCGAGAGCGAGGAGAACCCCCGCTTCTCTATCAGCGCCTGGATACGCTCATCGAGGATTGATAAGATCCCGTTCTCTCCCGAGGGCAGCGAGTGTGTCGATGTAGGTTCCGTCATGGAGAAATACCTCTGCCTCCTCCTCCCGGATGCACCGGGCGATGGGGCTGAGCCGGCTCGCGCGGATGGACCGCACGTCGAGCCCGCCGGCAAGTTCGAAGAACGCGGGCACAAAGAGCACCGGCGTTTCGGGGAGTGCCGGGTTCCCGCTCAGGCACGCGCCGTCCAGGGTCGCGAGGAGGTAGGCCGGGTTTGCGCGGAGCGAACAGCCGACCTCGTCGTACAGGTGCACCACCGGGTGATGGTGCCCGGCCACGATGAGCGAGCCGAGGAGCTCTTCTGCGGGGA
>JAVVFN010000241.1:0-1855 GCA_032250645.1 Methanomicrobiaceae archaeon
GAGCGAGGATCTCCACCGCATCAGGCCCTCGGTTTGGATCGGCAAGTATGGCTGCACGCCCGAGATCATCGAAGAGATCAGGAGCCAGCTCGCGGTCAGAAAGATCATCAAGGTGCGGTGGCTGCGCAACGCCGACGTGGACCCGGAGGAGCTCGCCCGCCTCTCAAAGAGCAGGATCCTGCAGCGGAGAGGGCGGACCGTGATCCTTGCCCTCCCGGTCCGAGAAAAATGACGGGGATTTCGCCTCGAAATATATAATAACCCTTCGTACAAATATATAGAGACTGCTATTTCAGGCATTTGATATGAGGATTCATGCATGACGACTGTATATGATATCCCTGCCGATCTGCTAATTCGGGCAACGGCCGAGGAATTGAAAACCATTGAGGCGGTCACCCCGCCCGACTGGGCGGCGTTTGCCAAGACCGGGGTGCACAAGCAGGACCCGCCGGAGGACCCCGAATGGTGGTATACACGGGCGGCGGCCGTGCTGCGCCGGGTGTACATCGACGGCCCGGTGGGGGTCCAGAGAATGCGAACATTTTATGGCGGAAAGAAGGACCGCGGCTCGGATCCGTTCCAGTTCCGGAGGGGGAGCGGATCGGTGATCCGGACCATCCTCCAGCAGCTGGAGAAGGCGGGTTTCATCACCCATGATCGGACCGGGCGGAGGGTTTCCCCGGCAGGGCGTTCGTTTATGGATGCCGTTGCCGCACGCCAGAGGGACGCTGCAGTTAAAGCAGTCCCGGGTCTTGAGAAGTATTGAGGTGGATGCAGGATGAGCGATGATGAGCTCTCCGAGCTTCGGATGAAGAAGCTGGAGCAGCTTCGAAAGCAGCAGATGGACCAGCAGACCGCGATGGAAGAGGAGATCGAGCGCCAGCAACGCCTCGAATCCCAGATCCAGCTGATATTAAAACAGGTCCTCGAGCCAGAAGCACGCGAGCGGCTCAACACCATCAGGCTCACCAAACCGGAGTTTGCAAGGGCCGTCGAGCAGCAGCTTGTCATGCTCGCCCAGAGCGGCCGCCTGCGGCAGCGGATTAACGACGAACAGCTGAAAGCACTTCTTGCACAGATCGTGCCCGAGAAGAAGGAATTCAACATCAGAAGAAAATAATGAAGGCCGGTGTGCTTTTTTCCGGAGGGAAGGACAGTGCCATGGCGGCGATCATGCTCTCACGGGACTATGAGGTGGAGCTGAATACGTTCGTCTTCGATCCTTCTCGGAGGATCGCACCGGTGGAGAGGGCGGCTGCCGCCCTCGGTTTCCCCCTCCGCACCCATGCATTCGGAATCGGGATGCTGGAGGATGTGGGGAGATTGGTGGTCCAGCACGGCTACCCGAATGACGCCCTCAACACGGTGCACCTGCAGGCGGTCACCACGCTGTGCAGCCAGTATGAGGTGGTGGGCGACGGGACGAGGCTCAATGACAGGATCCCCCGGCTCTCCCGGGGCGAGGTCCAGCAGATTGAGGCACGATCCGGCTCTTCCTACGTGAGGCCGCTGCTCGGGTTCGGCAAGAAGGAGGTGGACCGGATCTCGCAGAAATACCTTGACGTGCAGATCGGGGAGTCAGGAGAGATCGAGAACGGCGACTATGAGAACGAGATCCGCGAGGCGCTCGGGAGGCAGGGTATCGATATCTCCGCCTTCTTCCCTCCCCGTCATCTGCAGTCGCTGGTCACCGGGATAAAGTGAGATCATTTTGGAGTGGAAGGAGATGAGTAAACTTTCAAAGGGTCGAAAAGTACGACTTGCAAAGGCATGCGAACAGAACCGCCGCGTGCCTGCATGGGTAATGATTCGGACAAAGCGAAACGTGACGACGCATCCCAAGCGCAGAAGC
>JAVVFN010000242.1:0-1847 GCA_032250645.1 Methanomicrobiaceae archaeon
CTATTTTACAATCCTGTATAAGGTGTCCCGCTGAAGAAGAGGACGCCCGATGTCTTCGGCCATCCTCCGCATCTCCGCAGGATCAAGGTAATCGGTATCGGTCGCCCCTGCCCCCTTTGAGATCCGCTCTTCAAACATGGTCCCCCCGAGATCATTGCCTCCCGCGAGCAGGAGCAACTGCGCGAGCTTTACCCCGAGCTTCACCCATGATACCTGGATATTGGCAATATTGTCCAGGTACAGGCGCGACACTGCGATCATGAGCAGGTCCTCCCTCCCGGTCGCCCCGGCGCGGGCACGACCCTTGCGGTACAGGGGGGTCTTCTGGTGGATGAAAGAGAGGGGGACGAATTCGGTAAATCCGCCCGTCTCATCCTGGATCCTGCGGATGACGGAGAGGTGGGCAATTTGGTCCTCCGGTCTCTCGACGTGCCCGTACATGATGGTCGCGGTGGTGGGGACACCGAGCGCATGGGCTTCGCGGATGATCCGCTCCCACGTGGCACTGTCCACCTTCCCCGGACAGATCTCCCTCCGGACCTCATCGACCAGGATCTCGGCTGCGGTGCCGCACATCGACCCGAGCCCGGCGTCTTTCAGCCTTTCGATCATCTCCCTGGTCGGGATATCGCTCTTTTCTGCGCCGTACGCCACTTCCATGGGATTGCTCCCATGAATATGGACCCGGGGCACCGCTTCGCGGATCCACCGGATGATTTCAGTATAGAAATCGGCGGTAAAGCCGGGATGCAGTCCGCTCACCGTGCAGACCTCGGTCACGTTCCGGTCCCCCGCCTCACCTGCCTTCTGCTGGATGGCATCCTTCCCATGGAAATAGGCATCAGGATCTCCTCCTTTTCGGGAAAAACCGCAGAAACCGCATGCATTGATGCAGATATTCGTGACATTGATATTCTGGTTGAGGACATAGGTGACTGCATCACCCGCACGATCTTCGCGAACCCTGTCTGCAGCAGAAGCGATCTCCCAGATATCCCTTCCTCTCGTCTTCATGAGCGAGAGCGCCTCGCGATCAGTGAGCCGGTGTCCTGCAATGAGATCGCGTAAGAGTTGATCGGTCATGGCCTCGATCCCCCTGACATGCGTTCACATATGTCAGGGCTGCATAGAAGAGATCTGGGGAATGGCATGATAAAATCTACGGAGCGGACACCCCGGTCTGTATACCGAAAAATATGATGAACGCCTATTTCCACATCCAGCCGAGGAGCCCTTTACTCCCGAGCTCATCCGCGGCTTGCTCCTCGAGCCTGGTCTGCTCCTGCTCCATCTGTGCAAGCTGCTCCTGCAGCACCTGCTTCGTCTCGCTATCGCAACCGCAGTCCTCGATCAGCCGCTTCATCTCCCGGATACGCGCACGGTTCTCGATGACCATCTGCTGCAGCTCCCCTGCCGCTTCCTTGTCTCCTCCCGCAAGGAACCGAAGGAAAGAGCTTCGCTGCTCGATCTTTTCCTCAGCCCTGATGGACGCCTGGACCGAGTTATTGAAGTACCGTGTAAACTCCGAGACCTGCTCCCCGACTCCGGGCGAGTTCTCGAATGCACCGAGTTTCTGTGCCGCGAGCAGACTGTGTACTGCCAGTTTTACGGCATTCTGGTTTCTCTGCACTTTCTGCTCTGCCGCTCCGAGGTTCTCACTCTCTCTGTCGAGGGCCTGACGACGCGCTTCAATCTCTTCTTTCAGATCGGCCTTCTCCTGGACCCTCTCCTCCTTTTTCAGGGCGATTTCGTCCGGCTTTCCAGTCCCTGTCTCCTCAGAAGACCTGTTCTGTTTCAGGACGCTTTTCCCGGGGGATTCTTCATCCCATGCCGGACCGGCCGTTCCC
>JAVVFN010000243.1:0-1832 GCA_032250645.1 Methanomicrobiaceae archaeon
GCTCGAGGAGAGATTGTCCGAGCGGGCGTCTGGTTAGGGGAAAAAGGAGGGAATTAAGGTCCGGGTCGGGGCGGGCCCCGATAGATCAGGCAATAGGACCGCGGACAGGGCAGATTGACCTTCCCTCCTCAGCGCATCATGATCTGGACTGCGCTTGGGTAGTGCTCCTTGATGGCATAGACGATCGGCTTTGCGAGCCAGAGCTTGCCGTCCCGCATCCGCCGCATCCCGCTGACCTCGCCGAGGATGATCAACGCCTCGAGGGCGACCGGGTCGGTGAGTATGCAGCTTGCAGGGACCTGCATATCGTAGTAGAAGAGGATGGGGAGTTTCAGGGATTCATGGAGAGCCTCGGGGAGCTTCTGAGCGAGCTCCCTGAGGATATCGGTGGAGAAGCGATATTCCTTTCCTTCCCGGGTCGTGGCGACCGGCGGGTCCATCGCAAGGAGGGCGGCAAGGCTCCGGCGCTCGGCGACGATACCGTCATTGATCCTCCTCATCTCAAGTTTCATCCACCGGAAGAGGACTGAATCATCGATCCCGGTCACGGGTAGAACACCTCCTGCTGCTCAAATGTAAGGAGGGGAGAGGATGCATAAAGCTAGCGTCCCGGAGGGATCCCCGGTTGCCGGAAGCTTGAACCATGCCCGGCGTATACCTGACCGGGTGCGAGCAATGGCCGTCCATCAATGCTGCAATACGAGTGTGGTCTGTGCAGGGGAGGGGAGACGGGGATGAACGTGGGGCCTCCCTGATGCGGGACCGGAACGACGGGAGCGTGGGAATCAGGAAAGAGAGCAGGATAAACACCACCATTTTTACCTCTTGATCGGGCTTATCGACTGGATTCCACGAAGAGCCATTCGGAACATTAAAGTGCCCCAAGGTTGACCCCTGCGGCATGTATGTTAACGGCGTGAATGCCTCGCGCCCGCACCTCCCCCCCTCCGCCCGAAAAGTCCTCCATCTCCTCTCTGACGGGCATCCCCGGACCTTCAAGGATATGGCCCGCCAGGCGGACATCTCACCCCGGACCATCAGATACGCCATCAAGTGCCTCAAGGACCATGGCCTGATCGTGGAGAAGTTCAACTTTCAGGACGCACGCCAGGTGATCTACCAGAAGAAGGAGACCGGCATGACCGGGGAGGAGGGCACGCTTCAGGCCACAGGATAGGCGGCCGGTGCGCTCACGCAATCCTTAATTTTCGGCCAGTTTCTGATGGGCCCGGAATGTCTGGTTCGCCGGATCCAGGCGCACCGCCATATCGAAGCATTCGCGGGCCTCCTCCTTCCGGCCGAGGGCAAGGAGTGCGGTGCCTTTGTTGTCCCAGGCCACCGCGATCGTGGGGACGCGGTCCACCACGTTCTGGAACGATTCCAGCGCTTCAGCATTGCGTTCAAGCTCCATGAGTGCTGTCCCGCGGTTGTTCCAGCTGTCGATATCATCGGGGTTGAGCGCAAGCGCCCGGTCGTAGGATGCGATCGCGTCCTCATATCTCCCCATGCTCTCGAGTGCATACCCGCGGTTGAACCACGTATCCCCATCATCAGGGCTGAGCGCAAGCGCCTGGTCATAGGACTCGATCGCCTTCTGGTACTGGCCGCTCGCGGAAAAGGAGATCCCGCGGTTGTAATGGTCCTCTGATTCCCGGATCTTTTTCTCCTGATCCCCTTCCCCCGAGAGCCCGGATCCGGGTTCCGGGGCGGGAGGAGCGGGAGCTAGCGGCTCCTCCCTGCGTTCCCTGGACGGGGCCACCACTGAAGGCGGGGGAGTTATGTGGGATGGAGGCTCTTCTTTGGGGGTTTTAGCCGGAGCCGGTCCTGAGGGG
>JAVVFN010000244.1:0-1774 GCA_032250645.1 Methanomicrobiaceae archaeon
GTTCTCTATCAGGGCACATTCCTCCTCCACCTCGCTTTGGATGAGCGCAGGGATGGTGAACCGGTACCGATCGGCCTCCTCGGGGGAGAAATGGGTCTCCTCGCACTGCCATGCGTTCTCACCGGTACAGAGCTGGTCGGCTCCGGGTTCAAGCAGGACAAGACCGACGGCGAAGAAGACCGCATTCCGGCGAGCTGCCTCCTTCTCTTCCCCGCTGGCGGTCTCAAAAGTCTTCAGCGAGGACTGCAGCAGGCGGTCGCTCATCTGCCAGACGGCGTCATAAAACTCGCGCTCCTCGATCTGGCGGAGGGTCTCGTCAAACTGGATGTGGTAGAGGTGGAGGAGCGAGTCTGTGGTGATGAAGACCGGCAGGTCATGCTCCTTCAAAGCCTGATACGGCCTGATGATATCCTCTTCCCGCGGATTGAACGGATTTTCGATCACCACAAACCCGTTCTGCTGGAGCAGTGCGAGCGATGCGGGGTCAAGGACGACCTTCGAAGAGAGATCGCGGTAATTTGCAATATCCCCGGTGGCCAGCGGGAGATCGTACGCCGGTACCCGGGGCGTAAACTCGAGGGCGGGGCTCGCATTGTGCCGGGCAAATCCCAAAAATCTCTCACTCATCCCGGAGAGGTTCACCGGCTCGATGGAGACTTGCTCCTTGCTCTCAATACAGGCTGCAGAGAGGATCACGCCACAGACGGCAGCAAGGAGGATCACGTGCATTGCATTCAAACGGTCTCACCTGGTGAAGATCTCGGGAGCCCACAATCAAATATCTATGGTTAACTGCGAAGCAATTCGAAGCAATCGGGAGAGAGGTATATAATCTCGGACGTATCAACTGCGCTGCGATGACAGAGACCATACCCTACAAAGTCATCGAAGAGCTCGACGGGGTGGAACTGCGCAGCTACCCTGCCATCCGGGTGGCCACGGTACGCTCGGCACATGGTGACGAAGGGTTCCGGCATCTCTTTGCCTATATCTCAGGGGAGAACAGGGCACGCCGGAATATCTCGATGACGGCCCCAGTGATCTCGGAGAAGATCGCGATGACTGCGCCGGTGCTCTCTGATGAAGCCACCATGTCGTTTGTGATGCCAGAGGAATACTCCCTCCAGGATCTGCCCGAACCGCTGGACCCGAAAGTCCGCCTTTCCGAGATCCCGCCACGGGAGGTGGCCCTGATCCGGTTTCGCGGGACGGCGGACGCAGAGGCGGTCTCGGAGATGGCCGGGCAGCTGCTCGCGGTTCTTGCGCAGCACGGGATCGAGGCGGTGGGAATCCCCTTCCTGATGCGCTACAACCCGCCGTTCATCCCCGGGATCTTCCGGAGAAACGAGGTCGCAGTCGAGATCAGGCGTTAGACTCTACTGCCCGCGCTCGTAGACGAGAGCGCCCTCGACCGGGCAGGCCTCCACACACCTTCCGCAGAGGTAGCACTCGCCCCGGGGAGCATCCCTCCCGGCCACGTCCGTCGGGCAGGCCCGCTCGCACTTTCCGCACTCGATGCAGGCATCGGTGCGGCGAAGGGCAAAGAGGGGACGCGTGGACGCGAGCGAGAGGAGTGCGCCGTAGGGGCAGATCAAGCGGCAGAAGGGACGGTATACGGCTGCCGAGAGCAGGACGATGCCGCCAAACAGGGCAAAGGAGAGGCTGGCCGTCTGGAGATGGAAGAAATGCCGGAGTCCGAGTGCCCCGAGGAGGTTTACCGAGAGGAGGAGCCCGCCAAGGAGAAAGACGACAAAGACCGCGGCGCGGACGATCG
>JAVVFN010000245.1:0-1772 GCA_032250645.1 Methanomicrobiaceae archaeon
GGGGCGTTCTATCCAGGGCGCCGGCGGCAGGCAACGCTCGAAGGAGAGGGGGTAATGGCTATCTCCCATCGCCGCGCATGTACCAGGTACTTCCGGTGAACTCGACGGTGGGCTATGAAAGTCGTATACATCATCGGGCACAAGAAGCCTGATACCGACAGCATCTGCAGCGTGATCGGCTACGCGGAATTCCTGGAGCGTACGGGCGGGAGGACGTATATCCCTGCGCGTTGCGGGGATGTCTCTCGAGAGACCTCCTTTGCACTGGAACGGTTCGGCGCAGATCCGCCGCTGCTGGTGGAGAGCGTGGAGCCGACCGTCTCTGATATCCCTTCGCTCTATACGGTGCATGCCCGGGCAGATCTCCCCACCATCGATGTGGTGGAGATGATGGGTGCACAGGAATTGCGCAACCTCCCCATTGTGGACGATGCGGGGCGCTGCGTCGGGCTGATCAGTGAGCACGGCCTTGCACGGGCATACGTGCGGAGGCAGAAGATCGAACAGCTCTCTATCGCGCCGATGAAGCTCCAGACACTGGCCCGCGTGCTGGGAGGAGAGATCCGCGTGGCCGCCCGTGACATCCTTGAGGGAAGGGTATATACGGCCATCGATGCGCTCCACGTGACGCTGGAGAAGCTCACTCCCGGGGACGTTGCCATCGTCGGGGACAATGAACCGGCCCAGCTGGCTCTGATCTCCGCAGGCATTGCCGCAGTGGTCATCGCCGATGCCGCCCCGGTAGGGGACCGGGTGATCAGGGCGGCTGAGGAGCGGAAGGTCTCCCTCCTCTCCACCGCCCTCGATGCCTTCGGGGTGGGGAAGATGATCAACCTCTCACTTCCCGCACACCAGGTGATGGACACTGACGTGCCGTTCGTGGGGATGGAAGACCCCCTCCCCAGCGTCAAGAAGATCGTCTCGGGCTCTCCCTACCGGACCGCATGCGTCGTCGACGAGGAGAACCGATTTCTCGGCATGATCTCGAGGAACCTGTTCCTCGAGGAGATCCAGAAGTCGGTGATCCTCCTCGACCATAACGAGTACGCGCAGGCGGTTGACGGGGTCGAGAATGCAGAGATCCTCGAGATCATCGACCACCACCGGATCGGCGCCATCACCACCTTAAAGCCGATCAGCTTCCTCAACATCCCGCTCGGTTCGACCTCCACCATCATTGCACGTCGATTCATGGACTCGGGAGAGCCGCCCACCCCGCGGACCGCAGGCCTCCTCCTCTCGGGGATCCTCTCGGACACCCTGGTCCTCCGGCTCTCCACCACCACCCCTGAAGACCGGTCGGCGGCCGCGTACTGTGCCGAGATTGCCGGGGTTGACCTCCTGGAATATGGCACCGAACTGGTCAGGAGCGGGATGGAGCTCGATACAGGGACGCTCCCCGCCGTCATCCGCCGGGACGTCAAGCATTACCAGCTCTTCGGGAAACGTGTCCTTATCTCACAGGTCCTCCTGCCGTCGTTTGACTACGTGGATGTGCACGGGGAGGAGCTGGAGGAGGAGCTCCCACTCCTGAGAAGAGAGGAGGGAGCGGACATCGCGGTCCTGCTCTGCACCTCGGTCCTTGATGAGGCGAGCCTGGTCTTTGCCGATGGGGACCTGGCGCTTCTCGAGCATCTCGGCCTGTCCGCACAACCTACCCGTCTGGACGGCGTGATGTCGCGGAAAAAGGACTTCCTCCCCTGGTTCGGCGGGTCCCTCAAGGGCTATTACTGACCCGGGTCCTGCCCGAGATGCGGGAGGTGCACCCCCAT
>JAVVFN010000246.1:0-1747 GCA_032250645.1 Methanomicrobiaceae archaeon
CCTTGAACCCGTGATCCTGACAGGTCCGGAGGATCTGGCGGCAGAGTTCCGCATCTTCAACCGGTAGAAAAAAAGAGAAAATTGGAATTTTCAGGTTACTCGGGCTTGCTGACCAGTTTGGTCTTGGCGACGAGGACGCCGTCCTTCTTGTGCGGCTTGCGGATGACTCCGTCCATGCCCTTGTCAAGCTCGCGCGCCTCGTCACAGAGCAGTGTGGCAGCCCGCATCATCTCGTGGGCGCTGGCCACGATCGGGATGTACTTCTCCCATTCCTTGGTCATGAAGCAGCCCTTGACATTGACCATCGCGACTGCGGCGGCGATCTCAAATGCAGCGCGTGCCTTGGCCAGCGCGTAGGGGTTGGTAAACTCGCCCTCGACCGCCTTATCGGCGGTGACCACGATCTTGGGGAGTTCGAGGTCGGCTCCCTTCTTGCCTGCCTTTACCTGGTCGATGACCTTGTCGAGGGCCAGCTGCATCTTGCGGAACGCACCTGTCACGGAGAGCACCTTTACGAGGTTCCCGTTGTAGTCCGCCATCTCGATCGGGTCGAGGAACTCGCGGCGGGCACCGATCATGGCGTCGGCCTTCTGGATGATGTAGCCAAACTTGCTCTCCTTGAGATCTGCCCATTCCTTCTTGGTGGTAACATCATCGGTGATGACGACAACCGGGACGCCCGCAGCAGCGAGTGCCTCGCGTGCATTGGTCGGGCCGGGAAGCACGCCATTCGGGGAGACCACGATTGCAAAGTCAGGGCCCCATGCGATCAGGTTCTTCACCACGCGGTCCACGTCTTCCGGCTGGAGCTTGGTCCCGCTCGTCGCCATAAAGGTCAGCATATCTTCACGGTCTGCCCGTTCGTCTAGCAGCAGCTCGACCATGACACCGCTTGCGATGTTGCCGAGTTTCGCAACTCCTACTTTTACAACCATATATAAACACCTCTCAAATTTGAGAACACCGTAATATCATCAAATTGAAATATAAACGTTTTGCATTCCGTTTTTCCTGCAGATTTCCCGGAAAAAGTTAAGCAAAAGTGTTTAAGTATTCCGGGGGAGAGTATCTGTGCATATGAGACAGGGTCTTCTCACCGATCGGCAGAAAGAGGTGCTGAGACTCCGGAAAGAGGGACTCACCCAGCAGCAGATCGCGGACATCATCCACACCTCCAAGGCCAATGTCTGCACCATCGAAAAGGCCGCCCACGAGAATATCGAGAAGGCAAAGGACACGCTGGAATTTCTCTATACCCTCGATGCCACACGCCTCTGCACCCTCAAGGAGGGATCTGATCTCCTTGAGGTGGTGAACGAGATCTACGAGCAGGCGAGCAGGGTCGGCATCAAGGTCAGGTACGACTCCATCGAGCTTTTGAACCGATTGCGCACGGGGAACCCCGAACAGATCAAGGGGAGGCATATCCGGGGCGATATCGAGGTCTACCTGAGCGAGGACGGCGAACTCTACTTCGGGTAATGATCCGGACCGGAAGCTCTTCTCGCACGAAGGTTTATCACTTTCCAGTTGTAACATTTAGGAAACCGTCATGAGGTCGTCCATTGCGAGGAATGGTAGAGGAACGGTCATACCGACTCGGGATCGCCATTCCGTCATCGCTGACGGTGGAAACAGCAGATCAAAAGCTTCGGGCATATAAGGTCGGACAGATCGCACGGGCAGCCGCTCTCTTCCGCGTAAGCGAGATAGTGGTATACCGTGACCGGCAGCAGCCGGACGCACG
>JAVVFN010000247.1:0-1745 GCA_032250645.1 Methanomicrobiaceae archaeon
GGCCACCCTGTAGGCCGCAAAGCCGTTGACTGCGACCCCGAGGAGGGCAAAGACCATCATCCCCTGTGCATCCACCGGTTCGGGTGCAAAGAGCCGCGGAATGGCGTAACTTAGGATGAGGACCGACCCGGCGGTGAGGACCACCGCGTTCACCACCGCCGAGAGGAGGCTGAACCGCTGGTAGCCGTAGCTGAAGAGGTCTGTCCGCTTCCTCCCGGCGATCCTTTCAAAGATCCAGGCGAGGCCGAGCGAGAAGGAATCGCCAAGGTCGTGGAGGGCATCGGTGGTGACGGCAAGGCTGTTCGTGAGGAGCCCTCCTGCAAACTCGACCAGGGTGAATGAGAGGTTCAGAAGGAATGCTGTCCTGATGCTGCTCTCGCTCTCCCGCATGGTAGAGTCCCTCTTGGCACTCTTCTGCTAAAAATTCATCTGCAGATACCGGGGCAACCTCCTTTTTCAACTCTCCCGCGCAAACTAGGATCCTGCAGATGGAGATGCTGGTCACCTCCGCCATCACCGGCGTGGGGCTTGCAATGGACTGCTTTGCGGTCTCGCTTGCCGTAGGCGCGGCGCGGCCCGCCCACCGGCTCGAGACTGCCGTGCTCCTCGCCGCCCTCTTCGGGTTTTTCCAGGGAGCCATGTGCATCCTCGGGTGGGGGGTCGGCTTCACCTTCGCCAGCCTCATCTCGGCCTACGACCACTGGGTCGCATTTTTTCTTCTACTCTTTGTGGGAGCGAGAATGATCCGGGAAGGGATGGCTGGCGATGAGCGGGTACCCATGGAGGTGCTGACGCTCTTCACCCTCACGTTCCTCGCGGTTGCGACGAGCATCGACTCCCTTGCGGTGGGGATCAGCTTCGCGGTCATCGATCTTGCCCCCCTCCTCTCCGCGCTGGTCATCGGGCTCGTCTCCGTCTTCTTCTCGTTTGCCGGCGTCCTCTCCGGCACCCGCCTCGAACGTATCCTGGGAAAGAAAGTGGACATCCTGGGAGGGGTCATCCTGATCCTCCTCGGTGTCCGGGTGGTCATGGAGCACCTCTCATGAGTCTCCCTGATCAGAGCCGGACCTTCTTCTTTGCGATGTAGATGACCGATTCCTGGTGGAGGGAATAGTCCTTTGAGGGGTTAACACGTATCTCGGATTCGTGCCGCAGAGCGATGGGAAGGGCGTTTTTCTCGAGCATCATCGTGACAAGGTCGCCAAACCTGGTCCCTTCAAACCCGGCCGGAAGGTCGTCCTCAAAGATCTCCTCCCCGGACCGTGCGGTGAGGATGGTCTCGATGATATCGATGGTCCCCGGGTCCACCACCCCCTTTGCGAGCAGCTTTGCGATGAAATCACCCCTCACCACGATCTCGTCCGCCCCGGCGAGCTTTGCGTTCTCCACGCTATCGGTCTTCAGAAGTTCCACGACCACGTGCACCGAGGGGTTCATCTTCTTGATATTCATCACGCTGAGCACCGACTTTGCATCAATGCCGCCCGCAAGGTCCCCGTCTGCGAGGATCTCCGCGAGCACGATCGCGGAACGTGCCTCTTCAACATTGGCCCGTTTGAGGTCTGCCCGGTGCAGGCTGGTCCCCCGGACAAACTCAAGCTTCTCCATGGGGCTGGTCTCTAACGGCGCCAGCACCACCGGCTCCATTCCCTCTTCCACGACTTCGTGGACGATCTCTTCTGCGATGGGGTTCCAGTTGCAGATGATCACATGGTTCTTCATTTTCACTTCCTGTTCCCCGTATC
>JAVVFN010000248.1:0-1739 GCA_032250645.1 Methanomicrobiaceae archaeon
GTGGCACCCCCTATCCTCGAGCTCGAGCATCATCCGGGCCAGCTCGTCGCAGGCGGCGTCTTCGCCCCGCCCGAGGTGGCTGATCTCGAAGTTCTGGCAGAACTCGCACCGCATGGTGCAGTGTGCAAAAAATATGGCTCCCGAGCCCCTTCTCCCCACCAGCGGCGGCTCCTCACCAAAATGAGGGCCGTAAGAGGAGATCCTTGGAAGTGATCCGCCCCTGCAGAATCCCTTCTCCCCGCCGCAGCGGTCGACCCCGCAGCACCGGGGGCAGAGCGTGCAGGCGGCGAGGACTTCGTACGCGGACCGTACACGGTCCAGAAGCATTCCCTGGCGGTGCAGTTGCAGGTAGGAGGGGCTAGGTCGTCTCACGCCATGTAACCGGATCTTCTCTTCTACACTTTGAGCTTGCGGCAGACAATGTCCATAATTCTGTTCTTTACAGTATAGTTGCTCTGGGCGATGTGCACCGGGTGGGGGAGCGTGATCTCGATCTCCCTGTCATCGATGCCGATGAGCACTTCATCGGGCCGGATATCGGCAAACGGCGCTGATAGGGTCTGCGCGGGCATGACCGCGGTGATATAGATCTCATCCTCCCCCTCGATGAGCTCGTAGGTGACCTCGTCGTCCGGGTACTCGTCGAACCACATGATCTTCGGGTCTTCTCCCGGAGCGGCGATGATGGTGCACCCGATGATCTCCTGGTCGGTATCCATCGGGAGGGTGCTGAAAAACTCTTCCATTGCCTTCGCAATGATCCTGTAGACGTCGTCAGTGGGATCTTCCGCCATTGCTCTCACGTATCCTGTACTTTTCTCCTGTTTGCTCGACGATGCCCATGCTGGTGAGGTGTTGCAGGAGTGGCCGCAATCTTGACTGCGGTAGCCCGGTATATTCCTCCAGTTCCCTTGTGGTGAGCGTATTTCCGGCGAGCGAGATGATGATCTCCATCTCGGACTCGTCTGAGAGCATATCCTTCCCAAGCCTCATAAGTTCATTGATCATCTGGTCGATATCGTGCTCCAGATCGTCGAGGTTCGCAAGCAGGCTGTCCCGTGTATTCAGCATCCTCTGGAAGACGTCCAGCGAGTCGAAGAACCGCTGGTTATTGTCGTTTCTCTCGATACATGGCCATTCCGGCTCGTGCAGCTCGATGGTGATGTCGATGTCATGGGAGAGGTAGTAGTACTTCCGCCGCCGCTCATCTGAGCGCGACTGGAGCACGTGTTCCCGTTCCATCAGCTGGAGGTGCTCGATGACCGCCTTTGGGCTGATCATCAGCCGGTCGGAGATCTCGGTAACAAAACAGGGCTTCTGCCGCAGAAGCTGTATGATTCGCCTCCGGTTCCGGTTTCCGAGGATATCAAGGAGGCGGGAGACCTCGTCACCCTCCAGCATATTTACTTTATGTTAATCAAAATAATATAAAAAAGTTATTATCAATCAAATAACCGGTAATTCGGCGCTTCGTCGGTAATGAGGATATTGTGCGGGTGGCTCTCCTTCGATCCGGCGGAGGTGATCCGGATGAACCTGCCCTTCTCTTTCAGCTCCTGGACGGTCGCTGAACCGGTGTATCCCATCGAGGACTTGAGGCCGCCGACCAGCTGGAAGATGACGTCCGAGACCGTGCCCACATAGGGGGTCGCCCCCTCCACCCCTTCGGGCACAAACTTGGTCCGCCCGATCTCCTTCTTCTGGAAGTAGCGGTCTCCTGACTCTCCGCCGCTCATCAC
>JAVVFN010000249.1:0-1730 GCA_032250645.1 Methanomicrobiaceae archaeon
GATATCGCCCAGCCTCGGGACATCGAGGAGGAGGTGGGCAATATCGCGGGGATCCACCTTTTTACTATCGACAACCTTCGCACGGTGAGCGAGAACAACCTGGCGAACCGCAGGATGGAGGCAGAGAGAGCCCGGGCCTACATCGAGGCAGAGCTCGACCACTTCATCCGTCTCCTGCGGCGGACCGCCTCGGACGATACAATCGCCCTCCTCTATACCTGGGCCGAGTCGATCCGGACCCGTGAGCGGGACCGGGCACTCTCGCGTCTCGGCACCGGCAATGATGAGCGTGCACGGGAGGTTCTCGACGACCTTACCCGCGTCCTCACCAAAAAGCTCCTCTCGGACGCGACGCTCTCCATCCGGTCCTCGGCCGAGCAGGGCGATATGCAGGCCGCAGACTCGCTGGTCCGCGCCATCACCAGGGGTGAGAAGCTATGTTTCCGAAAAGAAGAATGAGAAGACTGAGAAAACGCGTTCTCCAGCCGGTTTTCAAGGAGACCCGGCTGGCAAAAGAGGAGCTCATCATGCCGCTCTTTTTTGACGCGAACGCCACCGGACCGGTCCCCATCCCCTCGATGCCGGGCCAGTTCCGTTACCCGGTGGAGATGGCGGGGGCCATCGCCACCCGCATCCGCGATGCCGGGATCAGGGGAGTCCTCCTCTTCGGGATCCCGAAAGAGAAGGACGAGGAAGCGTCGGGCGCTTATGACCCGGAGGGCGTGATCCAGCAGGCGGTGCGCAGGATCAGGACGGCGGCGCCGGGGATTGCGGTCATCACCGACCTCTGCGCCTGCGAGTACACCATCCACGGGCACTGCGGGATCGTAGGGGAGACCGCCGAGGGCCCCGACCTCTTAAACGACCCGTCGCTCGAGTTGATGGGAAAGATCGCCGTATCCCATGCGGAGAGCGGGGCGGACATGGTGGCGCCCTCGAGCATGCTTGACGGGGTGGTGGGGGCGGTCCGGCAGGCGCTGGACGAGGCCGGGTTTTCCGATACCCCGATCATGTCCTATTCCTCCAAGTACGCAAGCAGCCTGTATGGCCCCTTCCGGGAGGCGGCCGACTCCGGGTATGCCTTTGGGGACCGGAGCACTTACCAGATGTCTCCGGCAAACTGGCAGGAGGCGGTGATGGAGTCCACGCTGGACATCCAGGAGGGCGCCGATGTCCTCATGGTCAAGCCGGCCGGCTTCTACCTTGACGTCATCGCCGCGGTCTCCGCCCTCGGGATTCCGGTGGCCGCCTACCAGGTCTCCGGGGAATATGCGATGATCCGGGCCGCGGCGATGCAGGGCTGGCTCGACGAGAGGGCGGTGGTGATGGAGAGCCTTATCGGGATCAAGCGGGCCGGGGCGGACGTCATCATCACCTACTTTGCAGAAGAGGTCGCAGGGTGGCTTGATGAAGAGCAGTGAACTCTTTGCCGAGGCAAAAACACTCCTCCCCGGCGGGGTGAGCAGCCCGGTGCGGGCGATCAGGCCCTACCCCTTCTACACGGCCGCGGCCTCGGGGGCGCGGATCCGGACTGTGGACGGGACCGAGTATATCGACTGCTGCGGGGCCTACGGGCCGCTCATCATGGGCCATGCGCACCCGGTGGTAAGGAGGGCGATCGAGGACCAGCTCGCCCGGGGCTGGCTGTACGGAACGCCGGTCGAGCTCGAGATCGAGGCGGCCCGGATGGTCATCTCCGACCACCCGGGGATGGAGATGGTCCGTTTCGT
>JAVVFN010000024.1:0-12018 GCA_032250645.1 Methanomicrobiaceae archaeon
CCATCTACACCCCCCATGCCGGCGAGTTCTCACGCATCTTCGCCAAAGAGCCGCCCTCTGATCTCGCGGCGAGAGGGCGTCTGGTCCGTGCTTCTTCGGAGGGTGCGACCGTTCTTTTGAAGGGGCACGTGGACGTCATCTCCGACGGGTCACGGGTCCGGTTCAATGACACCGGCCATCCTGCCATGACCACCGGGGGGACCGGGGACGTTCTTGCCGGGATCACCGGGGCCCTCTTCTGCCGCCTTCCCGCATTCGACGCCGCATGCATCGCGGCATTTGTCTCCGGGAATGCAGGGGCCGCGGCTGCCCGGGTGCAGGGGAACGGGCTCGTGGCAAGCGATCTTCTGGAATACATCCCATCTGAACTGTACTGGAGTGGAGAGGAATGACAGAGTTTTCGCACATAAGGGGAGATCATGTACATATGGTGGACGTCTCCGGAAAGGGCGAGGTGCTGCGCGAGGCGACCGCGAAGGGGCGTATCTCGCTCCGACCTGACACCCTGAAAGCGATCCGCGAGGGGACCGTGATCAAGGGGAATGTGCTGGCAACCGCCCGGATCGCCGCCATCGGCGCAGTCAAGGAGACCTCCCGTCTCATTCCCATGTGCCACCCGATCCCGCTGGGCGGGATCGATGTCGAGTTCACAGAGGAGGATGCATGGATCGAGATCTCTGTGAAGGTCCGCTCGATGGGGAGGACCGGGGTCGAGATGGAGGCGCTGACCGGAGTATCCCTCGGCCTTCTCGCGATCTGGGACATGGTCAAGTCAGCAGAGAAGGACGAGGGCGGCCAGTACCCTCACACCCGTATCGACGGTATCACGGTGGTGGAAAAGAAAAAGGAGCCGGAGGGCCATAGGAGCGGTTAAATAGTATCTGGAGGAGACATATAAAGAACCGCGGGATCCGTCCCGTGAAAGGAATGTGGCTCGCATTGATGTGAGCTGAACCTGAGGTGACAGCAAACATGGCGAAATCGATGTATGCCTACGTACGTGAGGCATGGAAACGCCCCAAAGAGAGTGCCGTGAAGGATCTTCTCTGGGAGCGGATGCAGAAGTGGCGCCGCGAGGGCAGTGTGGTGCGGGTGGAACGCCCCACCCGGATTGACCGTGCCCGGGCACTCGGGTATCGGGCGAAGCAGGGCATCGTGGTGGCCCGGGTCAGCGTGCGCAGGGGAGGCCGAAGAAAATCGCGGTACATCCGTGGACGCAGGACCGCTGCGATGGGGATGCGCCGTATCACGGCAGGAAAGAGCATCCAGCGGATCGCAGAGGAGCGTGCTGCACGTAAGTTCCCGAATATGGAGGTGCTGAACTCGTACTGGGTCGGGCAGGACGGACGCCAGAAGTGGTACGAGGTCATCCTGGTGGACGGTCACCACCCCGCGATCCGTTCCGATTCCCACCTCTCTTGGATGGGCGAACCCCACCACCGGGGGCGGGCCGAACGCGGCAAGACCAGTGCCGGCATGAAGGGGCGCGGCATGCGGAAGCGCGGGAAGGGGACCGAGAAGACCCGCCCGAGCATCAGATCCCACGAGAACCGCGGGAAATAACTTCTCACAACTTTTTCCGTCACCGGGGGCCGATGTATACCGACGCATGTGTGTACCCCTATCCTTCAGGGGATACCACGGTCTGCAGGTTTGCGCATGAGGCGCGGAGCAGGGGATTTTCCGCGATCGTCTCAGCGGGGGCATCTCCCTGCCAGCGGAGTGGGGGGGTGAAGGTCATCCCCGCCACCATCATCAGGGTCCCCGCAGTCAAAGATCTCCTGAAATTTCTGAAGCAGAAGCCCCGTACTGGAGGGCTTTTGATGGTGGAGGCCGGCGATGCAGGGTTCAACCGCACCGCCATCGCGGCCCCGGGAGTGCACGTCCTCCGGGGGGTCCATCATGCGCCTCGCCGGTCGTTTGACCACATCACTGCCCGGTACGCCGCCGAGCACCTGACCGCCGTGAACATCAGCCTCCACCCGGTCATCCATTCACGCGGAATCGAGCGCCAGAAGGCACTGGTATGCTATGCCGACATCCTCAGGCTGCACCGCCGGTTCGAGTTCCCCCTCACCATCTCCACCGACGCACGGTCCTGGACCGATCTCCGTTCTGCAGGGGAATGCATCGCGCTCACCGGGATCTTCGGGATGGAGGAGGGTGAGGCGGAAGCGGCGCTCTCTTCCATCGGGCATCTCTTGCAGGCGGGCCTGGCAGTGGAGGAAGTGCGATGACGGTGAGGCCCCCGACGCTGCGGGTACGTTACCGGTACATCCTTGCGTCCGTCTCCCCCCCCTACCGGGAGATCGAACCGAAGAAGATGCACCGTGCCATACACGAGGCGGTGACCTCCCTGCATGGGGATGCACAGGCGGCGGTGATCACGATGGGGGTGATGGGGGTCGGAGGCGGCTCGGCCATCCTCCGCTGCCAGCGGGGATGCGAGCATTTGCTCAGGCTCGCGCTCTCCACGGTCACTGCGGTGGACGGGGTGACCGTCTCCCTCTCCCCGGTGGCCGTGTCTGGTACCATGAAGGCGCTCAGGAAGAAGATCCCGGCATCGCCCGCCTTCCATTACGAGGGGGAGCGCGAGATTGGGGGTCGCCTGTATGCAGAATGGCTTGCAGAGGACGGAAAAATTGACTTTATCGCAAAAGGTATTAGAACAGAGGAGACACTCTACATAATTCACGACGAGATGGAGGATATGTCATATGCAACCGCAATATCAGATGGGATATGACCGGGCAATCACGGTTTTCAGCCCGGATGGAAGACTGTACCAGGTGGAATATGCGAGGGAGGCGGTCAAGAGGGGGACGACCGCAGTCGGGATCAAGTGCAGCGACTCGGTGGTATTGATCGTCGACAAGAGGGTGAGCTCCCGTCTCCTTGAGTCGTCCTCGATCGAGAAGATCTTCAAGGTCGACGACCACATCGGCGTTGCCTCTTCGGGTCTCGTGGGCGATGCCCGGGCGCTTGTGGACCGGGCAAGGGTGGAATGCCAGATCAACCGCGTCACCTACGACGAGCCGATCGACGTGGAGTCGCTGGCAAAGAAGCTCTGTGACCATATGCAGACCTACACCCAGTTCGGCGGTGCACGCCCGTACGGCACCGCCCTCCTCATCGCGGGCGTGAGCGACGGGGAGCCGAGGCTCTTCGAGACCGATCCGAGCGGCACCCTCCTCGCGTACAGGGCAACCGGCATCGGGACCGGCCGCCCTGCGGTGATGAAGACGTTCGACGAGCAGTACCATGAGGACATGTCCTCCTCCGAGGCGATCATCCTCGGGCTCAAGGCGCTCAGTGCGGCCACCGAAGGGAAGTTCGACGTGAATACCGTGGAGATTGGCATCATCTCGGTGGAGGATGCGATATTCCGCAAGATGACCGCAGACGAGGTCAAGTCATTCGTTGAACAGTTCGAATCCGAGCAGTGAGGCACCATGATACCCCTGGACCAGGCGGTTGTCGCCCGGCTCGAAAGCCATGGAGAGAGGTTTGAGATCCTCGTGGACCCCGACGCGGCGGTCCAGATCCGCCAGGGCCAGCCCGTGGAGATCGAGGATGCGGTGGCGGCACTCTTCGTCTTCGAGAACGCCTCCCGCGCCGAGAAATCAAGCGAGGAGTCGCTCCAGCACGTCTTCGGGACCACTGATTTTGAGGAGATCGCCCGGAAGATCATCCAGAGAGGGGAGATCCACCTTACCTCCGAGCAGCGCCGCCAGATCATCGCGGACAAGCGCCGCCAGGTGATCACCTTCATCTCGCGCCACGCCATCAACCCCCAGACCGGGCTGCCGCACCCTCCCCAGAGAGTGGAGCGGGCGATGGAGGAGGTCCATATCAATATCGACCCCTTCAAGCACCTCGATGAACTGGTGAAGGAGACGGTGCGTGCTCTCCGCCCGCTCCTTCCCATCCGGTTTGCAGAGCTGCGGTTCGCGGTAAAGGTTCCTTCCGAGTATGCGCCGAAGGCATATGGGGAGATCCAGGCCGCCACCACGGTGGAGAAGGAGGAATGGCAGCATGACGGGTCATGGATCTGCATGGTGCGGATACCGGCCGGCATCCAGGAAGAGTTCTTCACCCTCATCAACCGGCTCACGAAGGGCGAGGGCCAGGTGAAGAAACTGGAGTAGGATTAAAAAGGAAGAGGCGCAATATATAAAGACACGTCAGGAGTACACGGCATATGGCAAAGAAAGGAAGACAGCGTGCAAAAGGGCGTATTTCCGGGAGTGCAGGCCGTTTCGGGCCGAGATACGGGCGGTTTATCAGGAAGAGAGTCAACGAGATCGAGAAGGTATCGCGGGCGACGCACACCTGCCCGCGGTGCGACACCGTCTCGGTCCGAAGGAAAGGGACCGGTATCTGGGAATGCCGCAAATGCGGGTTTAAGTTTGCAGGCGGCGCCTACGTCCCCCAGACACCGGTGCTGAAAGTGGCGCTCCGGTCGATCGAACGCTCCCTCATGAAGGAGGCGTAAAGCGGTTTGACAGGATACAAGTGCGCCCGGTGCAAGCAGAAGGTCGAGATCGATATCAATGTACGGTGCCCGTACTGCGGTCACCGTATCCTTTTTAAAGAACGCGGTGCCGGGATCAAGGACGTCCAGGCCAGATGATACTGGTCACCACCTCCCGCAAGCCCGCTCCGGAATTGCGCACGTTCGGAAAGGATCTCGCATTTGCGCTGGATAGCCGATATCAGCCCCGGGGCAAGTCGGGACTCTCCGATGTGGTCTCTCTCCACCGTATGGTGGTAGTCGCTGGCAGGACGCAATCGGGCTATGAACTGGCCTTCTACGTTCAGGGCAATCTCGTCTGCACCATCCGGTTCTCCGGGATGGCGGTCACCGGGCGCCCCGGCCCCCTCAGGAAAGGGCTCCGGACCGGGGACCAATCGGTTTATGATGCCCTGAGTCGATATGTTGATGTCATTTCAGAGGAAACGGCGCCCATCCTTGCATTTGATGGTGCCCAGAAGAGACGGTATCTTCTGACAGTGCGATGAAGCATGAAGCGGTCTTCCGGTTCCGGAGCCTTTCGGCCCCGGCGATATATCGTTCCGTATTGCCGGAACTGGTGGATCTGGGCCGCACCCGCGTGGAGCTCTCTCTCGAGGACCCCGGGACGCTCGCACTGAGGGTTTGTGCCGTTGATATTTCCTCGCTACGGGCGGCTTTGAATACATGGCTGCGCCTGATCAATGTGGCAAAAGAGATGCAGGAGATTGTAACAGATGGATAAGATCCCCCCCAAAGTCCAGAATCAGCTGATGATGCTCCAGCAGGTGCAGCAGCAGCTCCAGACGGTGGTCGGACAGAAGACCCAGTACGAGATCGCGGTGAAGGAAGGAAAACGGGCGCAGGAGGAGCTTGGCGACGTGGAGGAAGATGCAGAGGTCTTCGTGAATGTGGGCAGCGTGATGATGCAGCAGAAGAAGGGGAAGGTCGAGGCGATGATCGCAGAGAAGATCGAGACGCTGGAGCTGCGGATCAAATCGCTGGAAAAACAGGAAAAGACCCTGCAGACCAAATTCGAACAGCTCCAGTCCCAGATAAAAGGGGCTTTTGAGGGGACGGCCCCCACAGAGACATAATTTTCTCTATTCTTCTTCCCGGTGGTTGGCCCGGTAGACCAGATTGAGGGCATTGATCATGGCCTCGACCGAGGCGAGGACGATGTCATCGCTCGAAGAGCTTGCATCAAAGACGCGTCCGTGGGCATCTTCGATGGCGATGGTCACATGACCGATTGCATCAGATCCTCCCGAGATCGCGGCCACGTGGAAGTCCTTGAGCATGATCTGGATCGGTACGATCCCGAGGAGGGCCTTCATGGCCGCGTCCACCGGCCCGTTCCCAATACTGGAGTAGATGCAATCCTTCCCGTGGACGGACGCACGGACACTCGCGGTGGGGATCACATGGTTCCCGGTGATGATGGCGATATTCTCAAGGACGATCGCCTTTTCTTCTCCTGCGGTGCCCATGACACTGTCCGCGATCTCGTAGAGGTCGTTATCGGTCAGGTGCTTCCCCTTGCTCGCGATCGCCTTGATCTTGCTGACGATCGCGTCCAGCTCCCGCTCATCGGGCTGGATATGGATATCGCTGAGCATCTGCTTGACGGCATGCCTCCCCACGTGTTTTCCGAGCTTGAGCCGGCGGCGGTGCCCGACCATCTCCGGCGTCATGATCCCCGGCTCAAAGGTGCTCGCGTTTGCGATCACGCCATGGGAGTGGATTCCGCTCTCGTGGGAGAAGGCATTGGCACCCACCACCGGCTGGGTCGGCGGGACCAGGATGCCGGCATAGTGCGAGACCAGGCGGGAGGTCTCCACGAGCCGGGGGGTGGCGATGCCGGTCCTGATATTGTAGATCGACTCGAGCGACATCACGGTCTGGGCAAGGTCTGCGTTCCCGGCCCTCTCACCAAGACCGTTCACCGTGACCTGTACCTGGTTTGCGCCCCGTTCCACCGCGGTGATGGTGTTGGCCACCGCGAGCCCGAAGTCGTTGTGGCAGTGGATGTCGATGGGGCAGTCCACCGATGCCCGGATGGCGTCGATGAGGTCACGCATCTTCGAGGGGCTCATGACACCGACCGTGTCCGGCACATTGATGATTGTTGCCCCGGCCGCCACTGCTGCTCCGAAGACTTCGATCAGGGCGGGGAGCTCGGTCCGGGTGGCGTCCATTGCCGAGAACATCACCTGGTCGCAGTGCTCGCGCGCGTACCCCACGATGGAGCCGGCAATCTCGACCACCTCTTGATGGCTCTTTTTGATGGTATGGGTCCGCTGGACCTCGGAGGTGGGGATGAAGACGTGGACCATATCCACATCGCATTCCAGGCAACGGTCGACATCGGCTTTGAGCGATCTCGAAAGGCCGCAGATATTGGCCTCCAGCCGCTCGCCCGCGATCATCCTGACCGTCTCGAATTCCGAGTCCGATGATGCCGGGAACCCTGCCTCGATGACATGGACCCCGATATCGCTCAGCTGATGCGCAATCGAAATCTTCTGTTCAAGCGTGAACGATACGCCCGGAGTCTGTTCCCCGTCCCTGAGCGTGGTGTCGAAAACAGTGATCTTCTCTGGTGCTACTCGATCGTCAACAAAGAAGGCGATCCGCCACAGATGTGACTTTCCCTGTCTCAGTGGTTCTGCGAGACATAGAATCAATATTGGTCGCCCATTTATTTAAATCACTCTCTCAGTGAGAGGAGAAAAACGGGTGCAACTGGTCGAAACGGAATGTTTAATATGATATTTTGCCAATATGATTGGTGCACTTCCCGCCTTAACTCAGTCTGGTAGAGTGCGCGGCTGTAGTATGGTTTACCGTTCAGGTAACTCGCGCGGCTACCGCGATGCCCCCGGTTCGAATCCGGGAGGCGGGATCCAATGTGCCGGGGCCCAGGTAGTGTAGTGGCCTATCATGTCGGCCTGTCACGCCGACGACTCGGATTCAAATTCCGACCTGGGCGTAAAATCTCACCTTTTCATTTTTTCTCTGTGATAGGGGGAAGGCTAAAATCCTCATTCCTCCTATAGTTCTCGAGAGATCAGCATGGGATTTGCCGAGGACGTCATCCATTCCTATATCACCCGCAGTCTCCGGAGGGTTTTTCCCGAACGCGAGGGATGGGAGATTCGGAGGCGCCCGAAGGAGAATCATTCCATCCCCGACTATTTTCTCCAGAAAAAGAGGTTCGGGAGGACCCGGAGGGTACTCGTGGAGGTTTCCCTTCTCCCGAAGGTCACACAGTCCCAGATCGATTCGCTCCGGCAGTATGCGGTCAAGATGGAGCGGCTCCTGCTTCCCACCGATACGCTCATGATGGTCGTCCCCACTGGTGCCGATGTCTCGCTGGTGCCTGAAGAGATCGAGGTCCTTTCCTTCGACGTGCTCCGCGTGGAAGGGGATGAGATCGTCTGGGTCAAGAAATTCGGGAGGGGCGGGGATCAGGACGTGGCGGACCTGCCGGATACGGGCAGTCCCTGAACGAGATCCGGGTTAAGGTAATAAGATAAACTTAAATTTGAAAAAATTCATCTACATTTAGGTGAGAGATTCATGGGTTTTGCCGAGGATTCATTAAATTCCTATATCACGCGGGATCTGCAAAAAAAATTTCTTCCTGCAGAGGGATGGAAGATCGAGAAGGATCCTGAGTGGGAAGGGGTGTCGTTTGATTACCAGGTATCCCGGCGCCAGCGTGGGAAGATGGTCCGGTACCTGACGGACGTGATCATCGCAAAGAAGATCACCGAAGCGAAGGCCGCGAAATTGAAAGAGAAGAAAGATCTGCTCGAAAAGCGCGGTATCGACATTGCAGGCGTCGTCCTTTTTGTTCCCACCGGTGCCGATACTGCAGCAGTCTCCGATGATTTCGAGGTCATGGAGATCAAGGTCCTCAAAGTCGCTGATGATGATATCCTCTGGTGGAGAAAACACCCCCTCCACTGATTTTCAATCTTAAAAAATTGTTTCAGGCCAGTTTCCAGAGAGCTTTCTCTCCGTTCCCCACATCCACCTCGATATACGCCTCTTCAGGCCGGAGGTCCTCGGGCACCCTGAAGAGGAGGACCCCTTCATAACTCTCCTCGCGGTTGAGGTCTGCCTGGGTGTAGAGGATGCCGAAGTTCTGAATCCTTCCCTTGGGCGTCGAATCGGCCCACTTCTCACCACGGTAGATGACACTGTAGGTGGAGTTGAGTGGGGTCTTTATCACCGGGCTCCCCCCACCGTAAAATCCCATGTGGGTGATCTCGGCAGTGACCCAGAGATACTTGTACCCGTAGCCTGAACGGACGATCTCGCTCTCGCCGTTCATGAGAATATAGGCGTCCTTGAACCCGTAATTGGTGATCCGGAGGGAGATGTCGTTGATCTTCTTGGCGTCCTGGTAGATGGAGCGCTCCCCGAGGGATAACGCATTCCCAAGGACGCTTGAGGTGGGACTAATCCCGGATATCGCACTGAGGCTGAGCGATTCGAGCGCTCCGTTCACCTTTTCCAGCCCTCCCGAGAGGTAGGTATTCGCCTCTTTCATCTTCTGCGCATCGATGAAGGTGGCTCCGTACCAGTAGCAGGACCCGGCCTTCCAGAGCTCTTCCATGCCTGCGAGGTACTCCTCCTTCTCCTCTCTGCAATCCTCCGGGAACGGCATCTCCTTGAGGTTTTTCGCCGCGTCATTGAGGGAAAAGAGGAGCGTGTTTGCCTGCTCCCTCATGGCGTGGTAGTCATTGCTCCGGGAAGTGTCCTGGAGCGAATAGAGGATCGATACGATGACCTCGGTGCTCTCCCCCACCTGGTTCCGCACCACTTCCCTTCCATAGGGGACGACCTCATCCGCGCCGGCTCCCCTTGCAGTGGCCAGAGGACGTATCCATGACTCTGGATCCTCATACCGGGCAATCCCCTCGGTGTCGTAAAGGGCCGCCTCGGACCAGTCCTGAAACCGGATATACGCCCCGTCCTTCCATGACCCGGAGAACCTTTCCACGTCCTTTGCATCGAGCTTGAGGAGGATCCGCTCATCAGGATCTTCCGTATACTTGAAGGCGACCGCGACAAAGCCGATCTTCTCGCCCGACGCGCCGGAATAGAGTGCACGGGCGACTCTTGTCGCATCGATCTCGTGCCCGGAGAGGGTGTTTTCCAGCGCATCAAGGCTGCGGTTCGTCGCGATCGTCACCTTCACCCCGAGCGCCCTTTCGAGGTACCGGTCATCGGCGAGAGCCGGGTCGGTGATCAGATCATGGAGGGAAAAATAGTGAAAATCCATCTTCTCCCCGGCCCCCGAGAACTGGGGCGCAGTGGCATTAAATGTCTCGTTCACGTAGGCATTCTGCTGGTCTTCTGCCCAATTCTCTGACGGGTATACGTCCTCGATGCATCCTGAGATGCATGCGACGATGAAGAGAGCACAGAGCAGGGTGATGGTGAGGATTCGTTCTGGTGGCTGTAACATTCAGGTAACCTCGAAAATCTCTGGAGTGGGCCTTCGCGTCTGTTGACTGTTGTATAGTCGATATCTAGCGCAGGATATCACAAAAACGTTGTCATGGATCCTTCAAGAAGAGAAAATAAGGTTCTTATGGGGTAGGGGTGAACCTTATTCTGGTGCAATAGAATGGGATCTGACAGAGATATCAACTTCTCCTATGCCGAACGCAGCCTGAAAAAGAGATATCCGTCCAGTGAAGGCTGGAAAATCCAGCGTTTTCCGGAAGCAGGCGCAGATACTCCCGATTTTCTTATCACCCGCAAATGGAGGGGCAGCTCTCAGTATGCCCTCGCATCGGTGGTGTTAAGGCCGGTGATCTCTCCTGAAGAAATCGATCGTATCACCCCTGCGGACAGGGACGATTGGGGAAGCTTTGCCGGGAGCACGGTGCTGGTGGCGAGGGGTGCTGATGTGTCAGGGCTCGGTGACAGGGCGGATGTGCTCGAGATGCGGGGCTACGTGGTGGAGGGAAGTACTGTCTCGTGGTGGAAGAGGCCCGTAGTCTCGGAAGCTACAGAGGAATAACTTTTTTATGCATGTGACCGGGCTCGACAATTTTCTTGCAGCCCTCAGGGATCCGGCCAAATCCCGGCGGGCGGAGGCGGTGGCAGAACTCGTCGCCACCGGCCCCCCCGCGGTCGAGGGCCTCCTCCCACTGCTCAAAGATCCTTCCTGGGTGGTCCGGTACCGGTGCTGCGAGGCGCTGGGCCTCATTGGTGATCCCCGTGGTGCAGTTCCCCTCCGCGAGGCGCTGGAAGACGAAAAAGACCACGTGCGGTACATGGCGGCAAAGGCGCTCGGGCAGCTTATGGACCGCGACTCTCTTCCTTTTTTGGTCGCCCGGCTCGATGATGAAAACGCGTGCGTGAGAAAGAGCGCCGCAGTAGCGCTCGGGGCGCTCGGGACGCGAGGGGCATCTCTCCTGCTCGAGCGGGCGCTCCGGAAGGAGACCTCGCGTCAGGTACGCGGGGTCATGGAATCCGTCCTCGCCACTCTCAATGCCCGCTGATCGCCGCCACGATCGCGGTGATATTATCAGAACTTCCTTCCTCGAGGGCCTCCTTTATGAGCCGGGCGACCGCCTCTTCCGGCGGGAGAGAGATAGCAATCCTCGAGAGCCGTTCATCCCGTAGTGTGTCGTGGAGCCCGTCGGTCGAGAGGAGCAGGACCGAGGATCCGCACCTGTAATGCGAGATATCGGGCTTGATCTCCCTTTGCAGCCCGAGGGCCTTCTCAAGGAGGTGTCCCATGGGGTGGCCGAATGCCTCCTCGGGCGTGATCCGTCCCTGATCGAGGAGCTGCTGGACGCGGGTATGGTCCCGGGTATGCCAGGTCCTGCCTTTGCTGAACAGGTACGCCCTGCTATCCCCGACATTCCCTATCCAGATCTCCCCGCCCTCCTGCACGACGGCCACCACCAGGGTGGTTGCGGCATTGCTGTGGTGCTCGCGGTTGTACCGCCTTATTCTCCGGTTCGCCTCCGCGAATGCTGCGCGGATCAGGTCCCCGGGGTCTTCATGGTGGCATGCCATCTCCTCCCTGACCGCAGAGATGGCCATTCTGCTTGCCACGTCTCCTGCCGCATGCCCCCCGAGGCCGTCTGCGACCGCAAAGATGTACCGCTCCCCCACCTTCTCGGCGAGTGCATCGTCTTCGTTTCGCGACCTTCTGCCCTTCACCGAGTCTGCATAAAAACGGACCTCTGCCATCACGTTACACCCCGGTGCAGGCCGCGCTCCCGGGCGGCCCTTAACGCCTCCCGGTATTCCTTTTCCGTGATCGGGCGCCGGATTTCAGGGGGGAGTTTTTCGTGATGGAAGACGTTTCCCATCGGCCTGTACTGGTCCATGATGTTCACATACGAATCCTGCGAGATCTCCTCGGCGATGAATGCCATCACGGCTTCTGTGCCGGCCATGCCCCCGGGGAGGACGAGGTGGCGTATGATCAGGCCCCTTTCCGCGATCCCGTCCACGACCGAAAGATC
>JAVVFN010000250.1:0-1716 GCA_032250645.1 Methanomicrobiaceae archaeon
AGGAAATAATCAATATTTGCCTGGGCGGGGGGAAAGCCGCAAACCTGATGAGAGAGGGGCTCCAGTTCCGCGAGAAGGATGGAAATACGAGGCCGGGAAAAATTCCCGCTCTACATCGCCCCCACAGAATCACGAAGACTCGAGATGGGAGAAGAGTGACGGCGCCCCCAGCGTGACCCAGAACCCCCACAGGGCCGCCCGCAGGTACTCCAGAAGGTATTCTAACGGGGTGGGAACCAGGGGGAAGGCCGCGCCGAGCCCGTACCAGATGACGGCGACCCCGAGGAGCCCGGCCGGGATCCGTACTCTCTCCCTGAGGGGGGAGGCTGCAGAAAACCCCGGTCCTGCCAGCGCGGCCCCTGCCGAAAGACCGAAGATCGAGCCGCTCGAGAAGAGCGCCAGCGCGGGATCAAAGGGGTCAAATGTCCCCACAGAGGCGGTGGAATGGGCAATCCATGGCGCAGGGACGATAAAGCTCCCCGCGACCAGAGCGGCGAGGAGAAAGAGGAGGAGGAGCAGGAGGGAACCGGCACCGGAGAGGACGACGGCCTGTGCAGGGGAGAGGCGCTCCAGACGGGGGGCGTATCGCGCATCTGCAGCACAGAAGAGGAGCAGGATCACCGCTCCTGCGATCCACCCCGCGAGGACGTCCAGGGGAAAGTGGGCTCCGAGGATGATGCGGGATCCGCCCACGGCAAGGACGAGGAGGGTCGCGAGGACCCATACACTCCGGCGCCGTATCCGAACAGCGAGGTACCCGAGGATCGCGATCGATACCTGTGCATGCCCGGACGGCATCGAGAACGTGGGGGTAGTGTCGAGCGCAAGAACCCGGTCGCTCAGCCAGTAGGGCCTCGGGGTGTGCAGGATGAGCTTGAGAGCCCCGTTCAGGCCCCCTGCAATCCCCACCAGTATCCCGGAGCGAAGGCCGATCGAAGGGTCCACGCACCAGTACAGGAGCGGGACGGCCAGCAGGAGCGAAAGCGTGCCGCCGAGGGAAGAGAGGGTGCCGAGGGATCCAAGAACGGGGGAGAAGAGAGCCTGTACGGCCAGCACGATCTCAAGTTCGAGCGGGTGCAGCATCCCCCAAATACTCCTTTGCACAGGATCCTTTCGCCAAACCAGAAAAAACTATGCGCCTTCACACCGTGAGAGCCATTTATAGGCTTTTGGAGGAAGATTATTCTGTAATGAACGAGACCCTCCGCCAGGTGGTGCACCTCTTCTTCGGGCTCCTGATTGCCGGGATGATCTGGGTTTTGGGCAGGGAGATCTCCATCCTCGTCCTCGCGGTTGGCATCTTCTTCGGGCTCATGGTTGCTGATGCGATCCTCCGTGGCTATTTTGTTCCGTTCTTTTCGCCGCTGCTCGGGATGCTGGAGCGCACGGATGCGGTGCCGGGGAAGGGGGCGTTCTTCTTCGCCCTCAGTGCCCTCTTCTGCCTCATCGTCTTTCGGGTGGAGACGGTGGTCATCGCCATCATCGTCCTCTCGCTCTTAGACAGCATCGCCACCATCACCGGCATGCGCTGGGGCAGGATCCGTATCTACAATGGAAAATCGGTGGAGGGATCCCTCGCAGGTGCAATCGTAAGCCTCGCCGCCATTTACTCTCTCCTCCCGCTCGATTTCAGCCAGTAACAATCGGTTCAGGTTATCTTTCACCAGCCTCCTGGACCTGGTCGCGGTTATATAGCGGACAGTGAAATCTACCCAG
>JAVVFN010000251.1:0-1697 GCA_032250645.1 Methanomicrobiaceae archaeon
ACTGGTGAGGCGCCCCCCGGAAGGCAGGCTGGCCGGGTCGCTCGCTGTCACCTTCTCGCTGCTCATGCAGGGCGCCTCGATGGTGAGGACCCACGATATCCCGGAGACAAGAGACCTGATCCGCGTCCATGCCGCACTCTCGGGGGCTCTATGAAGACCTCGTTCTGCGTCTACGGGATCCGCACTTCCCTGGTCCGGCCCGGGGACGACCTGGCCGGGATCCTCATCGAGGCGGCCGGGAAATCCTGCGGGCTTGAGGACGGCGATATCGTGGTCATTGCAGAGTCGGCGCTGGCCACTGCCGAGGGAAGGATCATCAGGCTGGAGACGGTCGTCCCCAGAGAACGCGCCCTCCTCCTCGCCTCGGACTACGCCATGGACCCCCGGGTGGTCGAAGTGGTGCTCTCCGAGAGCGATGCGATCGTGGGGGGCATTCCCGGTTTCCTGCTTTCCATGAAGAACGGGACCCTTCTCCCGAATGCGGGCGTCGATGCCTCGAACGCGCCCCCGGGCACCGTGATACCTCTCCCTGTGGACCCGGACGGGAGCGCGGCTACCATCCGTCAGGAGATCCGCCAACGGTGCGGGGTCTTTGTGGGAGTGGTGGTGGCCGACTCCCGCACGCATGCGATGCGGCTTGGCTGCAGCGGTGTCGCGATAGGGTGCGCAGGGTTCGGCGCCGTCAGCGACGAGAGGGGGAGGTGCGACCTCTTCGGCAGGGAGCTCGAGGTGACGCGCGGTGCGCTTGCGGACAATATCGCGTCGGCCGCAGAACTCGTCTTCGGCGAGGCGGATGAATGCGTCCCACTCGCGGACGTCCGGGGCCTTGGTATCCCTCTCTCAGACGTATCGGGCATCGAGGAGATCGATGCCTCAGAATGCCTTTTTATGGGCGTCGCGCTGAACAGAGACTCTACCCTTCTCGATAAGGAGAGAGAATCCTGACATCTCAAGGAATCTCCTGCTCTCGCCCTCCGCGTGGAGCAGGATCTCCACCAGGTCCTCCTTCTCGTCGATATCGGTATGGAGCCTGAAGGAGTCGATCACCTCGGTATTGAGCGAGAGGGAGCGGGCGATGCCCATATGGTCAAGAAAACTCGCCCCATAGAAATCAACGCGGAATGTTTGGGGATCGCGGAGAAAGATGGCGTTCGTCCCGCCGCCTCGCCCCGGCGCGATGGCGCAGTCCGCTGCGGTGGCGGTGATCCGGCGCACAGCCTCGGGGGTAACCAGCGGCAGATCGGCCATGATGATGAGGAGGGGGGATTTTGACTCTGCAAGGTAGCGGTTCAGGGCCTCGTTCAGCCCGAGATCCATGATTACGGTGCCGGCCCCTGGATAGGAGAAGGGAGTGGTGCAGAGCAGTGAGACCTCTCCCCCGGCATGCTGTACTGCAGTGACAACGTCCTTCAGCATGGCCCGTGCAAATAACTCCCGTTCCTCCTGGTCCAGGAGACAGGAGAGCCGGGTCTTCGGGTTTACCGGTTTGAACGGGATTATTGCCTGAAAAGACATTGTGAACAGGTGGGGAGAATGAAGCAAAAAATGCATCGTTGCTCCTATTCCTCCCGGCATCTGCCGGTATTTTCGAACAGTTCAAGAGGGAACGGATCCAATAAATATCATGCACCCGCGCCTGATCACATTCTCGCGCAACGTCTTTCTTCCCCTCACCACCGTGTGCAGAAACCGGTGCG
>JAVVFN010000252.1:0-1665 GCA_032250645.1 Methanomicrobiaceae archaeon
GCGAACCCCTCTTCTTCACCCCGGCCTCCATACTCCCGCACATGACCGTCCACTCGCGGTACTTCCATAATATCGCGGTCCTCGTGGTCTTTGCCCTGCTCGCAGGTCTGGTACTCTCTCGTTACGGCCATCCCTATTTCCTCTCGGCCGCGTATGCAGGGTTTGGGTTTGCCGCCCATCTCTTCGAGGACGCCCTCGTGTACGCCGGAGGCGGCGCATTCCTCTGGCCGATCAGTTCGGAGCCGGTCGGCATCGGGATCTTTCCCGGCTATTCCCGGGACTTCTTCGAGGTGGCAAACACCGGGGTGCTCACCCTCGGGCTCCTCTTCCTTGCTGCTGTCCTTGCCCTCGAGGTGATCGTCCACCGGAAAGAGGCGATCCTCCCCCGCAAGCTGGCTGCCAGCTTCCAGGCCCTCGCCCTCTTCAGAAGAGAGTGAATCATTAGCCGGGCTTGCGGAAGTATATTTGCGAGATCTCCTCGATGGTCCCCGAAGAGAGCTGGCGGTCCGCGAGGATCGCCACTGCCCCTGCCCCGATCAGGTTGAAGGCCTGGTCCAGGAGAGAGTCGATGACGCTGAGATAATAGGTGGAGTTATAGATGAGATCGATATATTGCTCGGCGACCTCCCATGCAGAACCTGCCAGCATGGTGGCAAGCAGGATGAGAATGAGGATCACCGATCGTGACCTGCAAAAAATGACCCGGGACGAGAGGTAGAGTAACACAACATAGACGAGGAAGGCAACCGATGCGGCCGCCACCAGATGTGCCAGCTTGTCATAGAAAGGATACCAGGTGAAATAGAGCTGTCCGATGCCGCCCGTGATATGGACAAGGAGCGGCAATGCGATCATGAATTTTACCGGCCAGAAGAACTCCACCCCCCGCCAGATCTTGAGGAGCATCGGCACAAATGTCAGGAGCAGGGCAAAAATTCCCCAGGCAGTCCGTAATGTGTCCCCGATGGCGATGCCCGTATAGACGTAATAGGCGAGCCACAGCTGGAGCGCGTAGACAAGGAAATTTCCAGGCCTGAAGAGCGGCCTTCTTCTCTTCTTATCCGATGCCACGGTCAAATGATGATACTCTTCTCCGGGGATCTATTTGAACCTGACCGATCCGGGGAAAGGCCCAAATAACCGGAAGGGAGCACCTGATTATTGATAGCTTCGTTCTGCACCCGCTGCGGAAAGTGCTGCATGCACATGGGCGAGATCGTCGGGATCGATGAAGCAACAGGAGATTTCGAGTTTTCTGTACGGATCGATCCGGTGATGTCAGTATTTGCCGCCCGCATCGATGATAGATTCCGCGATCTCTTCCTGGACCGGGCATGGATCGAGGATAACCCTTCCGCATGCCCCTTTCTCCGACCGGAAGGTATGCTCTTCACCTGCACCATCCACGAGAAGCGGCCGGGCCTCTGCCAGACCTATTTCTGCAGGAACTAGATGCTGATCTTTCTGAACAGGTAGGCACCGACCACGGTAGTGATCGCCGTGAACCCTCCCAAGACCAGAAGGCAGGTCACCGGGTGGATCTGGGCGGTTCCGAAGAGCCCGTACCTGATCCCCTCCACCCCGTAGGTCAGGGGGTCGAGGAGGGTGAGCGGCTGGAACCATTCGGGAAGACTGCTGATCGGAAAGAGCGCTCCTGAAAGCCCG
>JAVVFN010000253.1:0-1661 GCA_032250645.1 Methanomicrobiaceae archaeon
GGAACAGGTAATTTTGGGGCTTTTTGGAAATGAATTAGGGTTGGTTTTTTATAGGAAGAGATGTGATATCGATAATCTTTCATGTTTATCATTGAACATAATCATGAGATGTTTATATACTGTTAATCCCCGTCGCGCTACGGATTGGATATGCAGGTGCGCGAATGTTATTCGATGAATTCGTGCGGAAAAGAAATATTTTTGCCGTTATGCTTCGGGGGGGGCGGGAAACGAGATGATGAGGTGGTCGCCGCCGTCCTGTACGAGGGCATTGGGGGCGATGGCGCGCGTAAAGCCGCTGATATAGGCGGCGAGGATGGCGGGGCTGCACCCCTGCCCGGGGAAGAGGGAGCCGCACTCCTTCTTGACGTAGAGGGCGGGCGGGGTGCTCTCGCGGTCGGCCTCGGTGGGGATGGCGTGGATGAGGAAGTAGCCGTCGAGGATGTCGGCGGGGGAGATGCCCTCCGGCGAGCGCTCGAGGAACCGGCGGCCTTCGGCTTCGCCGATCCTCTTTGCGGCCGAGGAGACCTTCTCGCGCTGAAGGGGGTCGGCTGCGAGCTCGGCGAGGATCTCCCCGGCGATGTCGTGGGGGTGGTAGGTCCTCGCGAGCTTGATGAGCGACCAGTTCCGTCCGAACGAGCCCCGGTGGGTCATGGCGTGTGCACGTCTCCTTCCTCTTCTCTCTGTGTATTCTGTCTCTCTTCTTTTCCTACCGGAGGACGGCGTAGATCATGACGCCGATCCCGAGGATCTCCCCGATGCGGGAGATGACCGTTCCCCAGTAGGAGAGGGCGGAATCGGCGGCCAGGATGCCGATGACGTCCGGGAAGACGATCGCGATCACCAGGATGAAGAGGCCGACGGTGAACTCGAGGAGCGAGGGCTGCCGGACCACGCGGTAGGCGTCGTAGATGAAGATGATGAGCGCTCCCCCCAGGATGAGGGTGATGATCGCGAGCATGGGCTGGATGAGGGTGGTGGGTTCTTCAATCATATCGTCGCAGACTCCCGTACTGCTCTTTGATGCGGCGGGTGGTGAGGATGGGGCGGATCTCCTGCACGCCGGGGACCCGGGAGAGGGGGATGAGCACCGTCTTCTTGAGCTCGGTGATGTTCCCCACCCGGACCTTGGCGATGAAGTCGCTCGGCTCGAGGGTCTCGAAGACCTCCAGCACCGCCTCCTCGTCCCTGAGGTGCTCGGCGACCGTCTCCTTCTCGTCCGGGTCCACCGTGACGGTGAGGAAGGCGACCAGCATGTCCTCGAGGAGCGTGGGGTTGATGGTGATGGTGAAGCCCTCGATGATCCCCGCCCGCTTCATCTTCTCGATCCGTTTAAAGACCGTGGAGGGCGCGATTTCGAGTTTCTTACCGAGTTCCGCCATCGAGATGCGGGCATCGGCCTGGAGCTCCTGCAGGATGGTGCCGTCGATATCGTCCATGGATCTTCCGGTCCCTATCTTGAGTATTCGAAATCCGCGCTTTAATAACTTCTCGATCCGGCTTTCTCACTCTTTCCGCTTTGCTTGAACGGAAGGGTCGGCCATTCTCCTGCCGCTCCGGCTCGAGGGTGCCGAGCTGATCGCGGCCTCGATGAAGATCTTCGCATCCCGGCAGGCATCGCGGAGGGAGAGGCCATGGGCAAGATACGCGGTGATGGCCGC
>JAVVFN010000254.1:0-1631 GCA_032250645.1 Methanomicrobiaceae archaeon
GATACTTCGTCCCACTTGACACCGATTCCGTTTGATCCCGTATCGATGACCCGCACGATGTCCGTGAGTCCCGCATACTCGGCGTCTTCTCGCGTCGCATCGTTTATGATCGGGCCCCGCTTGACCACCAGCGAAGCGATCTTCTTGTCCTGATCGCTCAGCCCGTCCACGGCGTCGATCATCAGAAAGACAATATCCGCCCCCTCTATGGATGCGATGGCCCGGTTGACGGAATAGTATTCAACGTTGTCCGTCACCTTCCCCTTGCGGCGGATACCGGCGGTATCGAGAACCTTGTAGAGGGTATTGCGGAAGAGAAACTGCCCCTCCACCACGTCCCGGGTGGTGCCGGGTATGGCCGAGACAATGGAGAGTTCGTTTCCGCAGAGGAGATTGACCAGGGTCGATTTTCCGGTATTCGGCTTCCCGAGAATCGCCAGCCTGATTGCCGGGCTCTCCTCTTCGACCCTCTCACCCTCGGGGATCATGCTCAGCACGGTTGTGGTCAGCTCCTCAATACCCCTGCCGTGGGCGGAGGAGATTCCCAGTACCCGCTTGAAACCGAAGGAGTGGAAGTTGTGCATCATTCCTTCCCGGGAATCATGATCGACCTTGTTGACGGCGATAAGAACCCTGTCGGAGAGGGGACGCAGATGATCGATAAAGGATTCGTCCTCGGGAGTGATCTCGGTTACGTCCATGACCAGTACGATGCAATCGGCATCCTTGAGGCTGTTGAGACTGCGCAGGGTAACCAGCGCGTCCAGTTCGTCCTGTTCGAGTTTATAGCCACCGGTGTCGATCAGCATGACCAGGCCGGAGCCTGTCTCCCAGCGTGCCTCCACAGGATCCCGGGTCACTCCGGGAGTCGGGTCGGTTATGGCCCGGCGCTCGCCAATGAGCCGATTGAACAGGGTTGATTTTCCGACATTGGGCCGTCCTACGATGACGACTTTCGGCAGTTTAGCCGGTGAAACGTTCGAGGTTGTAGCGTGCATTCATCCATCCGTGTACATGTTGTTCAATTTCGTCGTATGACTTCATTTCCATAATCTCGCCTACCAGTTCCTCGGCTTCTATCATAGAAATCGACCGGATGATCTGTTTGACTTCGGGAATACTGAAAGATGACATACTATACATATCGAGTCCCAGCCCCAGTAGTATGACCGTGGCCATGGGATCTCCGGCCATCTCGCCGCACATGCTGACCGGTATTCCGGCAGAGTGAGCGTTGTCGACGATCATTTTTATCAGCCGCAGGACCCCGGGGTGAAAGGGTTCGTAAAGATAGGCGATACGTTCATTGCCGCGGTCCACGGCAATGGTGTATTGAATCAGATCGTTGGTACCGATGGAGAAGAAATCGACCTTGCGGGCCAGAATATCGGTAGTCAGGGCCGCGGAGGGCACCTCGATCATGATTCCGACGGAGATATCCTCGTCGAAGGGCTGACCCTTCGCACGGCACTCGTCCTTGGCCTCTTCGAGGACGGCAAGGACCTTCTCCAGCTCTTCCACGCCGGAGATCATGGGAAACATGATGCGCACGGGACCGGCTTCCGCCGCCCGTAAGATGGCGCGCACCTGCTGGCGCAAGAGGTGTGGTCGTGCCAGGCAGAGCCGGATGC
>JAVVFN010000255.1:0-1627 GCA_032250645.1 Methanomicrobiaceae archaeon
GTAGGTCCATGGTGGAGATTCTCAAGGAGCAGATCTATGTCATCCCGCTCCGGGATGTCAAGAAAGCGCCCCGCTGGAAGCGGAGCAACCGCGCAATCAAGGAGATTCGTGCATTCCTCGCCCGGCACATGAAGAGCGAGGACGTGAAGCTGGCGGCAAATATCAACGAGAAGATCTGGGACCGGGGATCGGAGAAGCCTCCCCGGTCGATCCGGATCCGGGCAATGAAGTTTGAGGACGGCCAGGTGCAGGCCGAGCTGGCGACGGAGTGAGATGACCGAGACCATCGCCTTTTCCGGAGACCCCCACATCGGCGTCTTTGTCCGCCTCTTTGAGGACGTGGCGGTGGTCCCGCCGTTCGTCTCCCCGGAGTTCACCGCGGCGATCAGGGATCGGCTGGACGTGGAGATCCTCTCTACTACCATCCAGGGAAGCGCGATCGTGGGATCGCTCCTGGCAGGCAACTCCCACGGGATGGTGGTGAGCGGTCTTGCCCGGGCAGAGGAGATCGAGGCACTGAAGGAGTACAGGGACGTTTTGCTCCTTTCCACTGCGATGAACGCCGCCGGGAACGTAATCCTGGCAAATGACGAGGTTGCAGTGGTCCATCCATCCATGCCGCAGGACCTCTCGGAGGAGGTGGGCTCGTTCCTCCGGGTCCCTGTCGTAAAGACGACGCTCGGGGGCATCCCCACTGTCGGGATGGCCGGCGTCGCCAGCAATAAGGGAATTCTCGTGCATGCGAGGGCAACCCCGCAGGAGATTGCCCGGATTGAAGAGCGTACGGATCTTGCGGTCGGGACGGGCTCGGTGAACATGGGAAGCGGACTTGTGGGGACTGGCCTTATCGCGAATTCCCGTGGCTATCTTGCAGGCATCTATACAAGCGGATTTGAACTTGGCCGGATCGAGGAAGTATTTGGTTTTCTGGAGTGAATGAAGATGACTCAAAAATTTGAGGTAAAAGGAACCTTTTTCGTTGGCAGGGAATGGCGTCCGTATACGAAGGTCGTCGAGGCCTCCAACCAGAACCAGGCAATTGAGCGCGTGTATACCATACTGGGAAGCAAACACAGGCTGAAGAGAAATTTAATCACAATTGGTGATATTACCCTCCTCGGTGGTGAGTGAAGTGGATGAGTCGGCCGGCCGGGAGATGCAGATGCTCCAGCAGTACTTAAATGAGTTCAGTCAGCGGGCGGAGATCCTGGGAAGGCAGCTTGAGATGATCGAACAGCGCAGGTTTGAATCGCTCGCGGCAATCGAGACGCTGGGGGCAATCAAGGAGAACCGGGAGGAGACGGTCCTCCTCCCCATTGGCGGCGGCGCAAGCCTCAGGGTCAAAGTGGTCGACCCTGAGAGCATCCTCCTTGATATCGGTTCAGATGTGACCGTGGCCCGCGACAATCCCCACTCCATTGATTTCCTCCAGGACCGCATCCGGGAGATGGAAGCAATGGCCCAGAAGCTGAATGCCTCCATCCAGCAGATCCAGACGCAGGCGAACGAGGTTGTGCGCAGGATCGAGGCGGCATATCAGCAGGCACAGCCTTACAAAGGTCAATAATACACATGTTTGAATCGCTAAAAGATCGGCTCAGGATCGTACAGCAACACCTCGGCTCGC
>JAVVFN010000256.1:0-1591 GCA_032250645.1 Methanomicrobiaceae archaeon
GGGGTAAAGGATCCCTGCAGCGACCGGTATGAGCGCCGAGTTGTATGCAAATGCCCAGAAGAGGTTCAGCTTGACCCTCGACATCACTTTTCTCGCCAGCTGGACTGCGCCGACCGCATCCAGGAGGTCGTCCCGCATGAGCACGATATCCCCGCTCTCGATCGCCACGTCGGTCCCTCCCCCGACTGCGATCCCGAGGTCTGCCTGGGCGAGGGCGGGGGCGTCATTGATCCCGTCGCCCACGAAGGCCACGATCTCCCCCTGCTCCTGCAGCCTCTCAACTTCGCGGGCCTTCTCCTCCGGGAGCACCTCTGCGATGACCCGGTCGATCCCGGCCTCTCCTGCGATTGCAAGAGCAGTCCTCTCGTTATCGCCCGTGATCATGGCCACCGCAAGACCCATCTTTTTCAGGGCGGTAATAGCCGCAGGGGTGGACGGCTTGAGGGTATCTGCGATGGAGATGACCCCGATGAAGCGGTCGTTCTTTACCACGGCGATCGCGGTCTTTCCCTCTTTCTCCCGGCGTGCAAGCTCCTCCCCCGCCGGAGGGGGGATGGGCAATCCCCTCTCTGCAATGAGGATGCGGTTGCCGATGAGTACACGGTCCTCCCCGACAGATCCCTCCACGCCCTTCCCGCTCATGGAAGAAAAACCGGTGACCCCGGCAGGCATGATCCCCTCTTCTTTCGCCCTCTCCACGATCGCCGAGGCAAGAGGGTGGCTGGAATTGTGCTCAAGTGCTGCGGCAAGCCTGAGGAGCGTACGCTCGTCAGTTCCGAACGTCGCGATATCGGTGACGACCGGGGCGCCCGTGGTGAGTGTACCGGTCTTGTCGAAGAGGACGGTGGTGAGCCGCTCTGCCACCTCGAGCGCCTCTCCCTTCCGGATAAGGGTCCCCAGCTCCGCGCCTCTCCCCACTCCCACGGTGATCGCGGTGGGGGTGGCAAGGCCGAGGGCACAGGGGCATGCCACCACCAGGATGGAGATCAGCACGGTAAGGGAGAAGAGGAGCGTCTCCCCGAGAAGCAGGTACCAGGCTGCAAAGGAGAGAAGGGCGATCGAGAGCACTGCTGGAATGAAGTAGGAGACCGCGATATCAGCGATTCGCTGGACGGAAGGGCGGGAGGCCTGCGCGACCTCCACCATGTGGATGATCTGGGCCAGGACGGTATCCTTCCCGATCCGCGTGGACTCGAATGTGAAGGCCCCGCTGGTATTGATCGTCCCCCCAATCACCCCGTTTCCGGGACGTTTCTCTACCGGGATCGGCTCGCCCGAGATCATCGATTCGTCCACATAACTCTCCCCTTCAGTGACGGTCCCGTCGACCGGGATCTTCTCACCCGGCCGGACCAGGATACGGTCTCCCACCACCACGTCGCTGACAGGCAGCTCGGTCTCCACCCCATCGCGGATGACCGTGGCCGCCTTTGGCTGGAGGTCGATGAGTTTTCGGATGGCTTCGGAAGTCTTCCCCTTCGCCCTGGCCTCGAGGTACCGCCCCAGGGTGAGAAACGCGGCCAGCATGACCGCGGTCTCGTAGAAGAGAAACCTGCCCGAGAGGACGATGTTGAAAGTGCCGAGCACGCTC
>JAVVFN010000257.1:0-1591 GCA_032250645.1 Methanomicrobiaceae archaeon
GCCTGCGCCATCGCGACGAACGAGCAGATCCTCCGCGGCAGGGGGGAGCGGGCGTTCGGGTATTCCGGTTCGGTCACCCCCTGCAAAAGCCCCCTTAAAAACCGCATGGTCGCGCTTGCAGAGAAGGTGGCAGGACTCTCCGGCTGTCTCGGCTCGGTGGGGGTCGATTTTGTCCTCGGCGAGGAGACGTGGATGATCGAGCTCAACCCCCGCTTCCAGGCGACGCTGGACACGGTGGAGATGGCGACAGGCTGCAGCGTCTTTACACTTCACCTGGATGCCTGCCGGGGCAGGCTCCCGGATCACGTCCCGGAGCCCCGGCAGGTGGCCGCCCGCCGGATCCTCTTTGCCGAACGCGACTGCGTGGCCCGCGAGAGCCTCGCACACCTCGCGCCGAGGGTCGCCGATATCCCGAGGATGGGGACCGAGATCGAGGAGGGGTCTGCGGTCATCAGTGCCTTCGGGTGGGGACCCACGAGGGCAAGGGCACTGGAGATGCTGGATAAGACTATTACAGACGCAAGAAAACATATCTGCAGATGGTAGCGGTGGAAGAGTTGCTGGAAAGTGGAGCGATACAGGCGTACATGCTTCGCCTGATCGGGCAGGAGGGGGTCGAGCTGCTCTTCAAGTTCCCGAAGGATGGCGAGTACAGCGACGAGGAGCTCGCGGAGAAGACCGGGATCAACTTGAACAGTGTCCGGCAGACGCTCTACACCTTATATGAAAAGCGGCTGGCCGAATACCGGCGGATCAAGAATTCCGAGACCGGCTGGCTGACCTATCTCTGGACCCTCCGGCTGGACCGGATGGACGAGACGATCGGCCAGGAGATACAGCTGGTACTCGAGCGGCTCGAGGCACGCGAGACCTACGAGGAAGAGAACGATTTTTACATCTGCAAGCGTTGCGGGGCGATCTACACCTTCGACGAAGCCCTGGATCGGAATTTCGAGTGCCCGTGCGAGACCATGATGGAGCACTTCGACAACGAACTCATCGTCCAGGCACTCAAACGCCGGATCGCGGCGATCCGCGCTTCCCTCGGGAAGGGGTGAGAGGGATCGTTCGGGACCCGGAAGAACTCCTCCGGAGCACCGGCTGCCCGGAGCACGTGATCCGGCACTCGCGGGCGGTCCGGGACTGTGCGCTCGGGTTCTGCGGGGTCCCTGAAGTAGATACCGATCTCGTGCGGGAGGGAGCGATGCTCCACGATATCGGCCGGTCTGAGACGCACGGGATCGGGCACGCACAGGCCGGTGCCGCGATCTGCAGGAGCCTCTCGTGCCCCGAGGAGGTCGTCCGCATCGTGGAGCGCCATATCGGGGCAGGGCTCACTGCCGACGAGTGCGCACTCCTCCGCCTCGCTCCGCGCGACTGCGTCCCCCGCTCGCTCGAGGAGAAGATCGTTGCCAATGCCGACAATCTGGTGCGGGGCGATAGGGTGACCTCCATCTATGACCTGATGATCCACGCCGCTCCTCTCCCCCGGAAGGCAAGGGCCCGTATCTTCCGGCTCTCCATGGAGATGGAACTCTTCAGATGATGATCTTCCGTACCTGCGGGAGGGCCCGGAGCTCTTCGTAGACCG
>JAVVFN010000258.1:0-1581 GCA_032250645.1 Methanomicrobiaceae archaeon
CATGGGGCGGCCGCGTCTCGGCGCCCTCGTTTCTGCGGGAAACCTCGACTCGATGCTGTCCCATTTCACCGCCGCTAAAAAACCTCGGAGCGACGACCCCTACTCACCCGGAGGGAAGGCCGGATCCCGCCCGCAGAGGGCGACGACGGTCTACTGCAACCGTGCCAAAGAGGCCTGGAAGGACCTCCCCGTGATCATCGGCGGAGTCGAGGCAAGCCTGCGCCGTTTCGCGCACTACGATTTCTGGTCGGACAGCGTAAGAAGATCGATCCTCGTGGACAGCAAGGCGGACCTTCTTGTCTTCGGAATGGGAGAACTCGCCATCACGCAGATAGCGGAGGAGCTCTCCAGGGGGGTGCCGGTCGAAGACATCAGAAGTGTCCGGGGCACATGCTTCAGGGCAAAGGAAAGCGAACTTCCCGAAGACGTCGTGAGGATCCCCTCATTCGATGAGGTCTCAGGAGACAGAAAAGCCTTCTGCGAGGCCTTTCGCCTGCAGTACGCCGAGCAGGATCCTTTCAGAGGCAAGGCGATAGCCCAGGACAACGGAGCATGGTTCGTGGTGCAGAATCCTCCCGCGTCTTTGCTCTCCACAGATGAGATGGACGAGATATACGACCTTCCCTATGCACGATCGCCGCACCCCATGTACGAGGCCTCGGGGGGTATCCCCGCGATCGAGGAGGTCCGTTTCAGCATCACCGCGCACCGGGGATGTTTCGGAAGCTGCTCCTTCTGCTCAATAACTTCGCACCAGGGGCGCATCATCCAGCGGCGGAGCGACGGATCTATCATAAGGGAGGCTCTCATTCTCACGGCGATGCCGGATTTCAAGGGGTATATCCACGATGTCGGAGGCCCCACGGCCAACTTTCACATTCCCGCGTGCGGGAGGCAGACATCACAGGGGGCGTGCAGGGACAGGGAGTGCCTCTGGCCGGAGCCCTGCCCGCGGCTGGATACCGATCAATCGGAGTACTTCTCGCTCCTGCGCAAACTTCGCGGGCTTCCCGGCGTGAAGAAGGTCTTCGTGCGCTCGGGGGTCCGTTACGACCATCTCATGGCAGCAAAAGACCCCACCCTTGTCAGAGAGCTCTGTGCCCATCACGTGAGCGGCCAGCTGAAAGTTGCGCCGGAGCATGTATCCGGGGATGTGCTGCGCCTGATGCGAAAACCCGGCAAAGAGTCCTTCATGAAATTCAAAGAGGCATTCGATCTGGCCAACCGCGATCTGGGAAAGGAGCAGTACCTCGTACCTTACCTGATGTCCAGCCATCCCGGTGCCACACTCTCCGACGCGGTCGAACTGGCAGAATTCCTGAGGGATATCGGTTGCCACCCGGAGCAGGTGCAGGACTTCATACCCACGCCGGGGAGCCTGTCCACATGCATGTACCATACGGGGATGGACCCAATGACGGGAACAAGCGTCCATGTCCCAAAGAGCTCGCACGAGAGGAAACTTCAGAGGGCGCTGCTTCAGTACCGCATTCCACGAAATCGCAAACTGGTTGAAGAAGCGCTCGTATCAGCCGGAAGATCCGACCTTGCAGGTTCACGCCCCGGGGCACTTCTGCGTCC
>JAVVFN010000259.1:0-1515 GCA_032250645.1 Methanomicrobiaceae archaeon
GGCGGCAAAGGAGCGGAGCGGGGTACGGGTGATCATCGCCAAGCACCCCTGTGTCATCGTCGCACGCCGTGCCGGGGTGAAGCGGGGGCGGTATACCGTGGACCCGGAGACCTGCACCGGGTGCCGCACCTGCGTGCGGTTCGGGTGCCCGGCGATCGAGTTCTGGGACGAGAAAGCAATGATCAACGAGCTCTGCAGCGGCTGCGGGTTCTGTGCGCAGATCTGTCCCGTGAGCGCCATTCACCGGGAGGTGAAGAGATGACGCAGAGTTTCGATATCCTGATCGTGGGCGTCGGGGGGCAGGGCACCATCCTTGCCTCCAACGTCCTCGGGGGGGCATGCCTCATCGAGGGCAGGACCGTGCGGGGTGCCGAGACCCATGGCATGGCGCAGAGGGGAGGTTCGGTGGAGAGCCATATCAGGATCGACGGGAAGTTTGGCCCCCTGATCGCCCCGGGCACCGCGGACCTCCTCATCGCCTTTGACATGATCGAGGCCCTGCGGTACCGCCACTATCTCCGCGATGGAGGCACGCTCATCATGAACACCGCCATCATTGTTCCCACCTCCGCGTTCCAGCAGGAGCTTCCCATCCCTTCGCCTGAAGAGATCATCGAGCGGCTGGGCGACTGTGCGATATGCCGTATCGACGCCGCGGGCATTGCCATCGAGGCAGGCAACGTGCTGGCCCAGAATATTGTGATGCTCGGTGCGGCGTCCCACCTCATCCCGCTGAAGGTCACCTCGCTCAAGGAAGCGGTGGCGGCAAATGTCCCCCCGAAGACCATCGAGCTGAACGTGGCGGCGTTCGAGAAGGGCCGGGCTGCAGGCGAGGAGTGCACGGGGACAGGGTAAGCGTATGGACGGGGAGGGACTAGCCATTGACACGATCTACCACGGAGATGCGTTCTCCCTCCTCCCCCAAGTCCCTTCGGGCAGCGTCGACCTCATCATCACCGATCCTCCTTTTGCCATCGATTTTACTGCGCAGAAAGGAAACTACAACCGTTCCGGAGACCGTGTCCTTGAAGGCTACCGGGAAGTCCCGCGGGACGAGTATCTTCCCTTCTCCCTTGCATGGCTCAAAGAAGCCTCGCGGGTCCTGAAAGAAGACGGCTCGATGTACGTCTTCTCCGGCTGGAACCAGCTCAAGGATATCCTCATCGCGCTGGACGAGTGCGGCTTTGCGACCATCAATCACCTGATCTGGAAGTACCAGTTCGGCGTGTATACGAAGAAGAAATTTGTGACCAGCCACTACCACGTCCTCTTCGTGGCAAAGAACTCCAAATCGTACACCTTCCATAAGCAGGATCACTATCCCGAGGACGTGCTGGTGATCAACCGCGAGTACTGGAAGGGGCGGCAGAAGACCCCCACCAAGCTGCCCGGCGAGCTGGTGGAAAAGCTGATGCGTTACTCGAGCAATGAGGGCGACCTCGTCCTCGACCCGTTCGGTGCCCAGGCCAAAATAGCGGATCCGGTCCCCGCCACAGGCCGGGCAGCGCGTGGGGG
>JAVVFN010000025.1:0-11644 GCA_032250645.1 Methanomicrobiaceae archaeon
CGCCACCGGTGAGGGGGTCTTTATCGAGGGTGCGGGGAAACCCTGCAGCGCGGCACGGGTAGATATCGGCCCCGATCTCGCCAAGATCGCGTAGGTGATGGCGGAAGGTGACGTAGAGTTCCCCGAATATCCCGGTCTCTTCCAGTGAGCGAATGGTCTCGGAGAGGTGCGGGCGGGGCGGCATGGAGTCATAGACATGTAATGTCGAAAGGATCGACGGGTCCGGGTCGAGTACAAAGGTCATGTGCTCGTCAAAACCGGTGAAGATGGTACACCGTTTGCCGGTCTGTTGCGCCCGGAGGATGAGGTCGGTGCGGTGGTGGAGGTTCACGCGGTCAGGGCAGACCGCCACCTCATCAGGCGCCGCGAGCACCCGGGAATGGGCGATGATCCTCATCACGTTGCCGGAATCAGGATCGGTGGCTATCTCGAGCACTTCCAGACCGTCACCGGTCTCGTGGATGAGGTAGCGGGAGAGGAAATAGACCCGCTCCCCTGCAGGCTTCGCGGTGGCACGGCCGACGATCTTGCAGTGTGCCGGAAAGATCACAGCCGGCTCCTCCAGTACTCCACGAGCCCGCCCGCCTTGAGGATTTCTCGCATCCGGGGGGAGAGCGCCCGGCTCTGGTAGCGCACCCCGCCCACCTCGACCCATCCCCCTTCAAGGTCGAAGGATACCTCTGCCCCGTCCCGGCAGGCGACCCCCTCGCATTCCAGGACCGGAAGCCCGACATTGATGGCATTTCTGAAAAAAATGCGTGCAAAACTCGGCGCGATAACCGCGACCACTCCTGCCTCCTTCAGGGCGATGGGGGCCTGTTCGCGGGAGGATCCGCATCCCATGTTCTTCCCCGCGATGATGCATGCCCCTTCCATCCTTGAGGCGAGGGAGGGATCGAGGTCTTCAAAGACATGGGTGGCCCAGACCGACCGATCCTTGGTACGCAGGTAGCGCCCTGCGATGATGAGGTCGGTATCGATATCGCTACCGATGCAGACCGCTCTCCCCTCACCGTACATGCAGTCCCTCCTGGTCGGGGGAGGTGATATGGCCGGCCAGCGCACTTGCCGCCGCGGTGGCGACGCTGGAGAGGTAGTAGGATGCTCCGACGCCCATCCGGTTCTTGAAATTCCTGTTCGCGGTGGAGAGACCGACCTCTCCCCTTCCGAGGACCCCTTCATGTGCCCCGAGGCAGGGCCCGCACCCCGGTGACCCCACCACGCAGCCTGCATCAAGCAGCGTGGTGATGATCCCGTCCTCGACGGCACGCCTGAGCACCTGGCGCGAGGCAGGTACCACCACGGTCCGGACCTTCACCTGCCTGCCCCTGACGATCCGGCTGAACCGCGCAAGATCCTCGTACCTCCCGTTCGTGCAGGTCCCGACAAAGACCTGGTCGATATGCACCCCTTCGTACGACGTGACCGGGTAGACCTGGTCGACCCGGTGGGGTACTGCGAGGAGCGGGACGAGATCTCCCAGATCGAAGGGATACTCCTCCCGGTAGGTGGCCTCCTTTGCCGTCTGTACTGCGATATTGTGGCCGTATGCGGCAAGGTAGCGCTTCGTGACCTGATCTGCGTAAAACAGCCCTGTCTTTGCCCCGGTCTCGACGGCCATGTTGGTGAGCGTGAGCCGCTCGTCCATGGAGAGGGCGCCGGCTGCCTCGCCGAGGAATTCAAGTGCACAGTAGGTGGCGCCATCCATCCCGAGCTTTCCTGCATAGGCGAGCGCAAGGTCCTTTGCCTCCACTGCCGGCGGGAATCTCCCTTCAAGGGAGAGTGCGATGGTCTCGGGGACGCGGAACCACGTGGATCCCTCCGCCCAGATCGCCGCCATATCTGTCGCTCCCATGCCTGTGGCAAACGCCCCGAACGCCCCGAGTGTGCAGGTGTGGGAATCGGCCCCCACCACCACCTCACCCGGCAGCGCGATCCCCTCCGCGAGCACCTGGTGGCAGATCCCGCCTCCCACATCCGAGAACCAGAGCCCCTTTTCTTTTGCAAAGGCCCGGAGCTCTGCCTGCAGGGTTGCGGTGGTGCTGTTGTTGGCGGGTGTGATGTGGTCAAAGACCATATACAGGCTCTCCGGGGTTGCAAGATCTGCCCCCAGACGGCGCCATGTCTCGAGGGTGAGGACACCGGTACCGTCGTGGACATAGGCCCGGTCGACCTTTCGGTCCACGTACGTCCCCGCTTCCCCGCCGAGGATTCGCTCTGAAAGCGTTGCCATCAGGCCACGGCCTCCCTCGACTGCTCGATCAGCGCGAGGAGCACCCCGGCGGTGATACAGCACTTCCCCTCGCTCTTCTGTTTGACCTGACTGAGTATCCAGTGGATCTGCCCATCGGAGAGCGTCACCCCGAGGGCGTGGATGATGTGTTCAAGCGCCTTTCTGCCCGAATGTTTCCCCAGCACAAAGCACCTCTCGCCCCCCACCATCTCGGGCTTGATGTACTCGTAGGTGTCGGGGTCGTCGAGCATCGCGGCGATATGGATCCCGCTCTCGTGCCGGAATGCGTTCTCCCCCACCACCGCCTTTGTCTTGGCGACTTCGAGCCCGGAGAACCGGGAGACGGACTTTGAAAGTCTCTTCAGGTGCGCGAGCTCGTAGCGTTCGACCCCTCCCTTCATCCGGAGGGCGACCAGCACCTCCTCGAGGGACGCATTTCCCGCACGCTCGCCGATCCCGTTGACTGTAGTGTGGAGCTGGAAGGCGCCCGCCTCTGCCGCAGTGATGGTATTGGCTGAGGCGCATCCCATGTCATTGTGGCAGTGGATGCAGAGGGGGATGGATGTGGCAGCCGAAAGCTCCCTGATGATCCCTGCAGTCTCGAGCGGCAGCAGGCAGCCCACCGTATCGGCAAAGCTCGCATACTTTGCCCCATGTTCCGCTCCCTCCCGGTACATCTTCTTGAGGAAGGCAAGGTCTGTTCTTGAGGCGTCCTCGGCGGCGAACCTGACCTCGAGACCATGGTCCCGCGCCAGCTCGACCATCTCCAGCGCCCCCGCGAGCACCTCTTCCCGCGGTTTGCGGTACTTGAGGCGCACGTGGAGGTCCGAGGTGGCGATGAAGATGCTGACCATGTTCACGTCACAATCGACTGCCGCCTCCACGTCCTCCGGTCTTGCCCGGGCCAGGCAGCATATCCGTGCGGAAAGGTCCATGTTCGAGATGGCCTTCACGCAGACCTTCTCGCCTTCCGAGACGATGGGAAAGCCTGCCTCGATGATCTCCACCCCGATCTGGTCGAGGAGGCCGGCGATCTCCATCTTTTCTTCGCAGGTGAACGAGACGCCGGGCGTCTGTTCTCCATCCCTCAGGGTGACGTCGCAGATCTCAACATTCCACGGTTTCATGTTCTTCTCCTTCCGGACAGCATCCCTCTATCACCAGCATGCGGGGGGCATCGGGGATGCTGAGGTATTCGGCAATCGCGTTGGTATCCCCTGCATCAAGGACCACCGGGTGGGCCCAGCGGATATAGGGGTGGATGTCTGGTGCGACCTGTCCTCCGGTCATGCCCATCCGCCGGTTGTTCAGCACGATACAGAGGAGCCCGGTCCCTTTCTCGTACACGTCGATCAGTGCGTTCATCCCGGAATGCAGGAGTGAAAAGTCTCCGCAGAGCGCGATGCGGGTGCTCCGCGCCGCCACCGCGATGGAAGAGCCGAGCCCGTAGCCGCCGGTCCCGATCCCGTAGGGGGGGTTCTGGGCGAGGAGTGCGCATCCGGTGTCGCAGATGACAGAGAGGCCGCGCTCTTTTAAGAGGGAGAGGAGCGGGCGGTACGGGCAGTTCCTGCAGAACGTGCGGTAGTAGCCCCGCTCTTTCATGGTCTCGGGGGCCCCGGCGGTGCCCGGCGCCAAGATGCACCGGTGGTCGCGGAGGAACGGGCGGCCGAGTTCCCGCACCCCCTCGAGGTTCTCAGGCCCCGCGGGCGGCGGGTAGACGGTGACCACACGGGAATCGCCTTCTGCAGATCCTGCGGCGGCCACGCCCTCCCCGAAGCGGTTCAAGGGCGACCGCCGGGACCAGGCGAACATGTCCGCAAAGACCCGGTCGGCGGCATCCACCCGGCCCTTCATGGTGAGAAGGGGATCGGCAAGGTGGCCCTTTGCGTCTCCCCGTGGTGCATAGACAGGGTCGGCGTCCCCCTCGAGCAGAGGGGGGGTGATGCGGAGGAGGGCGATACGAGAGAATCGTTCAGAGGCGGCAAATGCCTCCTCCACCGCCTGCCCGAGGGCCATCCCGTCCGGCTCCAGTACCGGGATCTGGGCCAGTTCACCGAAGTACCGGGAGTCCTGTGCATTCTCAGAGGCAGTGACCTCGAGATCGTCCCCCGCGACCACCACCACGCCTCCCACAAGCCCGGCGGTGGTGGCGTGGACGAGGGGGTCGGTGCAGGTGTTCAGGCCGACATTTTTGATGATGACGGCTGCACGTCGCCCGGAAATCGAATCCCCCAGCGCATATTCAAGACCCACCTTCTCATTGATGACCGGTTCGGCACGAACCTCTTCGGCCACCGCAGTCACGGGATAACCCGGGACCGCATAATAACAATCCGCTGCTCTCTTGAGCGCAGCGGCAAGCACATTTCTCCCTTTCATATATCTCTCCAAGGTGCGCAGTCGCACCCGGTACACGCAACGCACATGGTGCGGGCTTCCCACGGTCGTAAGCCCGCTCTCTCCAGCGCCTCACCCTGATAACGGCAGATGGCGAGAATGCGCCCGGCGCTCGGCCGTGCAAAGTCCTTCAGTTCTGAAGCAGGGGTGAGCGGGCGGACGACAGGGATCACTCCCCTGCTGCAAAGACTGTCGATACATGCCCGCATCTCGTCGTCAGTCTCGCCGAGCCCGAGGATGACGTTGGAGAAGACGTGGTCCCTTCCGAATAGATCGACCGAGACCTCAAGGGCGTCCCACAATCCCTGCCACGAAAGGCCGGGACACATCCTCTCGAAGAGGTCTTTTGTCGCAGTCTCGATGTTGAACTTGACCTCCTCGACACCGAGCCTGTGCAGCCGTTCCGGGGTGCCGGGAAGAGGATAGATGGAGACCCCGATGGGTTTTTTAAATTTTTTCAGCCGCTCTACCACCAGGACGACCCGGTCCTCCTCCTCTTTCGGGCTTCCCACCACCCCGGAGGTGAGGGAGATGGCATCGATACGGTCGAGCACTTCCTCCACGAGCTTAGCGATCTCCTCGGGTGTCTTTACCCGTGGTTCCTGGGAGGGCACCGGGCAGTACCGGCAGCGGTAGATGCACCCCTCGGAGATGGTGATAAAGGCCTGCCGGGGGCAGTGGAGCCCTACATTCTCGATTCTCCCGTGGATAATCTCTCCGTCGAGGTGGAGCTCTGCGTCCCCGCCTCCGGTATGCACCACCTCGAGGTTGGCGTCAGGGTCGATGGTCAGCCGGACACGGCGGTTGCCGATCGAGAAGAAGATGGCGCCCGGGCCGCCTGCGCCCGGGCCTGCCGTGGAGCAGGCGATATAGATCTCGTCATCGATACCCCTTACCCTCGCCCTTCCCTCCTCGATAAGCCGCGTCTTCAGCTCGCTCCAGTTCACAGGGTGAGCGCCTCCTGGTACCGGGTATAGAAGGGGATGGCCGCGATGGCGCCCACGACTCCTCTGCCCTCCATGCGGATGTCGACGGCGTCCCGGATCTGCGGGGGGATGGTGGAGGGAACCTCGCCGCGTTTTGCCGCCCACCCGAACCCTTCGAGGGAGACGGGGTCAAATCCGGTGAAGGCCGCCATCCCCGTCTTCTCCGAGAGGGTGTAGCGTTCGAGGAGGCGGAAAAACCGGTCAACCAGGCGCCAGGGTTCGGTAGTGGCAAATTCGCAGACGATGGAGACGCAGTTCTTGGTCCGGAACGGGACCGGGAAGAGCTGGACGATGGTGTGCGAGAGGTAGGCCGAGGCCTCGTCTTCCACCGTCCTGGCGATATTATGGGCGAGGGTCCACGTCGCCCCTTCTTCAGGGGTGTCGGTGTCGTCGATACCGATGAGTACCCTTCTCCTGCGGGGGAGCCAGAGGGTGCACCCTGCCTCCCTTCCCCCCCCGGAGGGGTCGGTGATGCACCGGGAGACCCCGCGGGCGGTGGAGCGGCAGACGCTCGCTCCCACCCCGCCGCCCCCGAGCCCGAGATAGGAGATGGCGATCTCTTCTTCCTCCACGGAGACCGCGCTGATGCCGGCCGGGAAATGAGAGCCCACCAGCTCGAGCGGGTGCGCTCCTGCACTGAGGACAAACCGGGAGGTGCTGCCGATGTTGCGCACCGACTGGACGAGCGGGCTCTTCCGGTAATGGTGCTGCGCCCACATCGCACCCCCGATGCAATCGAAGGTTTCCAGCAGTTCCACACGGCGGCCTTCCTCGTCAGCCACCGCCACGATGCGGGGGTAGGTAATGGTGTAGGGATCAGAGATGTTCTCCATAGAGTCCTGCCGCCTCCACGCCTTTTTGCGTCCAGAGCACCGCACCGAGTGCTCCGATCCTCCCTTTTCTCCCGTTCCCGTCGATATACTGGACCCCGAGACGCTCCGCCTCGGCCGTGGCCTCCTCGAGGGTCACGAAATCCTTCTTGACCCGGTCACGCATCCCGGACTCCGGCGCCCCGAGTCCGCGCCAGACCGCGATCCCGGTATCGCTGCTCTTCGTGTTCTCCTCGACAAATGCCCGGATATACTGCTGCAGCGCCTCTGTCGACGCGGGTCGCGCCGCAAAGACCAGTGCCGAGCCCACGCAATTGGTGGTCTTCTTCGGGACCTCGGGGTTGAGCTGCACGAGCCGCATGGTGAGGAATTCAATACCTTCTACCGGACACTCCTCGGCGCACTTCAATGCAAGAACCCATGTAGCCCCTTCTTCCCGGGTGTCGGTATCATCGATGCCCACCGTCACCTTCTCATACCGGGGGGAGGTGATGCGGACACGGTTTACGCGTGCGCCTCCGACCCGGAGGTCGTCCTCGGCAGGATATTCTGCCCTCAACACTCCGGGTGCCTGCGGGAGGCAGGCGGCAATTCCGACCCCGGCCCCGGCGATCCCCGCCCACGAGGTGACCACCTCGTCGCCATGCACCTCGACCGCTTCGAGTGCCTGGCCGCCGATCTCACCGGATGCGGCGCCGAACTGGACCGGGAATCGGCCCAGTCGCGCCATGATGGACATGGTGTTCCCCTCCACCCGGATCCCGGTGATGGCCCCCCCCGCCCTCCGGCGGTTCATGGCGTCCCACTCGATAGGGCCCTGGTGCGTGCATTGCTCGATGATCTCCGCAATGCCTCCCTTTTCGTCCACCATCACGAGAAACCGCCGCGAAAAGAGTTTTCCGAAGCGTTCCCTGACCTCTGCCGGAGTGAGGGTAATCAATTTATCACCGAAATAATCGTTAACAAAATACTCGGCAACAACCCTATATAAGCCGATCGCTGGGGATGATGAAATTCCAAAAAAGAGAGGTTAGAGGATGTCCTTGAGGTTGAATTTGTACGGGCCCAGGGTTCCGCCAAAATTCCCGGCACTGATGAATACCACGCCGGGAACCTTCGTTGCGGCACGGATACCTTCTGCCATGGCCTGCGTGACGGAATCTTCATCGACCCCGTCAATCACAATCTCATAAATTGCCCCTACACCCTCAGGTACTTTCGTCTCCGCCACCCGATCCCTGAGTGCCGGGCAGTACTGTTCATTCGTCGTCGCGGCAAACCCGTACTTTTCATATGCCTTCGTTCCCACCTTCGAGCCACTTGAAACAATGCCTCCCGGGAAGGGGGTGATCACGCCGACAATGGCGGCAATCGCGTCGACTGCAGCCTGGGCGCCCATCAGGGCGGCCATCTGGTTCTCGCCCATGACAAAGAAATTGCCTCCTGCAACTCCTTTGACCATGCCCAGGTCTTCTTCACCGATATACCATCCCCCCATGATCGGGATTGCCCAGACCTTCCTCTCCCCAATCTCCCGCTTCTCCTCGTAGCTGTCTCCGAAGAAATGAATCGCGGTCTTGACCCTTTCTTCGGCACCAGGAAGCCCGTCAAAGACCGCGGTTGTGGGAGCGGTAAGGATACATTCACCAATTCGTTCGAGCAGGACCTCTTTCATCTTCTTCTTTCCGGTGCAGAAGAGAACTGCGACGCCAGGTCTGCCGTCGGGGGTCTCTTCTCCGGAGAGAAACATCTCGATTCCTGCTTCGCACGGGCACCCGATCGCCGAGGTGGCATATCCTGTCGCCTCGACTGCAGCCTTGTAGGCCCATTCTTCGGTGACCGCGGTGATGATCACGCGACTGACCCATGTCGGGAATGCCTCGGCATAGGTATCATCGATCGCAACGCCATTGATCTCCATGATTTCTCCTTTATGATGTAAAGAAAACCAACGATGGAAAATATCATAAAGGTTCTTTTTTACGGGATTGACCGGAACACCGGGGGCGCGGGGACTTATTGCGACATTGCAATGGAAACATGATTATTACTGGTGGATGGATCATCATTTCTCTTTTAAGGGGCGAAAATCGGATTTTTTCGCTTTAATAAGCCCAGATACCTATCAAGGGCCCAAATTACCGTTTTTGAATTCTTATTTGCGATATCCTTGGGTATTTTGAAAATCGGATATATTTCTGTTCGCCGGATCCTCCCCGGTGGAAGGGACGGCCATGTCCAAATGTTAAAAGGTTCATATTGATTTTTTGGCAAAATTAAGGATAAGTTCATATATCAACGTTACTCCATCTATATAAAATTTGAGTTAACTTCAGAACCTTTATGTAGCATTCTCCACCACCTCTTTTCAATCGATTTACATCGATTTTGCTGGTGCGTGAAACCATGGCATTTGCATTGCATATTAACATGGAACGGTGCACCGGTTGTAACGCATGTGTGGTTGCATGTCCTGTGGATGCACTTGAGCTCCATACGGTCGACCCGGTAACGGCTGAAAAGATCTACAAGGTCAAAAATGGAAAAGCCGTTATCCTCGACTTGAATTCGGAGCTCTGCGCCGGATGCGGCGTGTGTGTCGAGGCATGTCCGATGGATGTGATACGACTGGCAGGACCGTGGGAAACACGGGGAAAACCCCTGGCAGAGGTGTGAGGTCATCGCATGACATTATATCCAAAATTTTCCAAGAAGCGTGAAGGAATCAACGTCATTATGGAGCAGAAACTGCTCCAGCAGGTAAACGACCTGGTCTTGAACGCCGAAACCTGTACCGGCTGCGGCATCTGTGCAGAAGCCTGTCCTGAAGAGGCGATCACGGTTGGCCTCGTGGGTGCGGTACGGCGAGGTGCAGTCGATTATGCAGAGCCCGTGAACATTGACGAGGTGAAATGTTCCTACTGCGGTGTCTGCGTCATCATGTGCCCGTTCAATGCACTGACGCTCAAGATCGACGGTGAAGAGCGCCTCCCCATCATCGAGAAGGAAGGCTTTCCCCAGTATGACATGGTCACCAAGGTGGACCAGGAAAAATGCGTGATGTGTACCATCTGCGAGGACGTCTGCCCCCGTGATGCCATCGACCGTGAAGTTGCGGAGTTTGAAGGGACGACCGAGGAGGGGAAACCCAAGCAGGCCGCCATCAAGACGAAGACGAAATTTGTGGTGGATGACGAGAAGTGCACCCTCTGCGGTATCTGCGCTGAGATCTGCCCTGCACTCGAGGTCAAGCGAAAGCCGTTCTCGGCAGAAACAGGCAAGGTCGAGTCCGCGAAGGCCGCCGAGCTCGTGAAGTTCAACGAGGAACTCTGCGATGCCTGCAAGATCTGCGTGGAGGCCTGCCCTGAGGACGCGATCACCGTGGAGCGGGAGGTCGAGGTCACGAAACTGGAGGGCAAGGTCGAGATCATGGACGAGAACTGCTGCACCTGCCGCTGGTGTGCAGTCAACTGTCCGACCGAGGCCATCGAGGTGGAGAAGATCTTCTCCGGCGAGATCCGGTTCGATGCAGAAAAATGTCCCGCCGGCTGCTCGACCTGCGTGGAGATCTGTCCTGCCAACGCGATCTATCTCCCGTCCCCCAAGCCCGCAAAGGAGATGAAAGGGGAACTTGAGTCCAAGATCGCGGTCAACGAGGATCTGTGCATCTACTGCGGCGCCTGCGTGAACGCCTGCCCGGGTGAGGACATCATCTTCCTCAAGCGTAACGGCATCCGGATCACCGGCAAGGAGACGGACCTCTTCAACCGCATCAAGGAGAAGCTCTTCACCGAGCGGACCAGCAAGGTGAAGGAAGAGGTCGCTCCCGGAGAGGTGGAGCTCAAGGTGACAGAGAAGGCGTGAGGTATTCCTATGGCAAGAGTAAAAGATTACGGGAACCCTGAACTGGAGAAGAAGCTGCAAGATCGCTACTACTACTCCACAGACACAAATCAAGACTTTACCAAGAAGGTTGAGAAGATCGGACGGACCATTGCCCACATGTGCTACCAGTGCGGTACCTGCACAGGTTCGTGCCCGTCCGCCCCCCGGAGTTCGTACCGGATCCGGCTCTTCATGCGGAGAGCGGTGCTGGGGCTCGAGAACGAGGCGCTCACTGACCCTGACCTCTGGCTCTGCACCACCTGCTATTCCTGCACGGACCGGTGCCCGCGGGATATCGCCCCGACCGACGTGATCATGGCGATGCGCAACCTTGCGAACAAGAGGGACATCATTCCGCGCAACTTCTTAAAGACCGTCCAGCTCATCTACACGACCGGGCACGGGGTCCCGAACAATGATGTGAACCGGGCAGCCCGTGAGCGGCTGGGCCTGACCCGCGAGCCGCCGACGACCCATATGTACCCCGAGTACATCGCCGGCATCCAGAAGATCCTTGACCACTACGGACTCAAGGAGCACGCGGACCGCCTCGTTGCAGAGGAGGGGAAGTAGATGGCCGGGGATATGCGCGAATACGCCTTTTTCCTCGGGTGTATCGCCCCGAACCGGTACCCCGGGATCGAAGCCTCCGCGATCAAGACGAGCGAGAAGGTCGGGATCAGGCTGGTGCCGCTCAACGGCGCAAGCTGCTGTCCGGCACCGGGTGCGTTCGGCTCTGCGGACCTGAACGTCTGGTATGCGATGGCCGCCCGAAACGTGGTGCTCGCCGAGCAGATGAAGAAGGATATCGCGCTCATCTGCAACGGCTGCTACAAGTCCATCTGGGAGGTCAACCACATCCTCAAGAACAACGATGAGCTCCGTGACGGAGTCAACGAGGTCTTAAAAGAGATCGACATGGAGTTCAAGGGCTCGGTCGATGTCTGGCACCTCGCTGAGCTTTACTATGACCCTGCCATCTGCGGTGTGGAGAAGATCCGGGCCAGCGTGACCCGCCCGCTCTCCGGCACGAAGGTCGCGGTCCATTACGGCTGCCACCTCATGAAGCCCCGCAAGGAGCGCCACTTCGGCGATACCGACCACCCCATGTGGGCAGAGGAACTTGTGGGCGCTCTTGGTGCAGAACCGGTCCAGTACAGGAACAAGATGCAGTGCTGCGGCGCCGGCGGCGGCCGGCTTTGGATGGAAACCAAACCGGAATGGCGCTTTTCCGATCTGAGGATACACGAGGCCTGTGACACAGGCGCTTCGATCCTGGCCACGGCTTGCCCCTATTGTATCTCGATGCTGGA
>JAVVFN010000260.1:0-1504 GCA_032250645.1 Methanomicrobiaceae archaeon
CCAGCAGCGCCACAGCACCTCCTGCACCGGTATGACCCTGCGAGAGCATACCCCCGTTCGTGGTCACGGGAATCTTTCCGCCCGGCCACGTGTCGCCCCGCAGGAACATCTCGCCTGCCTGTCCGCGCTCGCAGAACCCCAGCTCTTCAAACCCGATGATCTGGTAAATGGGGTAGGAATCGTAGATCTCCGCCACATCGATGTCCTTCGGAGTAAGACCTGCTTCTGCAAACGCCTTCCTTCCTGCCTTCGCCCATCCGAAGCGGCTCACGTCCGGCTCTTGGGAAAAGACAAAGTGAGTCACGATCCCCCCCTCGCCCAGGAGGTAGACCGGCCTGTCCGTAATATCGCGGGCCCGCTCGGCAGAGGTCACGATGAACGCCGCACCGCCGTCAAAGAGCATATTCGACATCTTCGCGCGCAGCGGGGTGGAGAGCATCTTGGAAGAGAGTACCTCCTCGATCGTGAGCGGTTTGCGGAAAAACGCGTTGGGGTTGAGCTCAGCCCACTTCCGGTTGGAGACGCACACCGAAGCCAGCTGTTCGTCGGTCGTTCCCGTCTCGTACTTATAGCGGGTGGTCGACATGGCGGCAACCGCAGAGTAGTGCTGCCCGAAGGGAACCTCCCATTCCGCGGAGATGCCGGAGGTGGCAAAAAGGTCAATGCCAGCCTGCAGATCCACTCCCGTTCCCAGTCGCTCCGCGTGGACGAAGAGGACCGTCGTCGCCGCCTTGCTGTTGATGAGCGATCCCGCCAGCTGAAAAGCGCACGTGCTGCTCGAACCGCCGGCAAACACCTGACAGTTCTTGCTTACATTCTTCAAGCCGAGTTCCTCCACCACCCTGCAGGTCACCAGCTCCGTGTTGAATGCAGGACTGTACAGCGAGGCTGTGGGCATGACATAGTCGATCTCCTCCTTGTCGATCCCGGCGTCCCTGATCGCCTGCTTGGCGGACTCGATGGCGTGAAAAATGGTACCGGTGTCAGGATACCTGCCCGTGGGAACTTCACCGATACCCACCACTGCAATCTTCCCCCTGAGCTCACTCATCTTCTCCTCCTTTCTCGAACCCCTTTTCCTTCACGATATCTGTGAATATCATGAACATATAATACTCCACCTACACATCGTGCCTGCCGACAATGGCAATCGAGCAGATGTTCATGAAGGGGAACCCTCCAAGGTTGTGGGTCAGACCATACCTGGGATCTTTCAACTGACGCTTCCCGGCCTTCCCGTGCAACTGGAGATACATCTCGTAGAGCATCCGGATACCCGAAGCGCCGATTGGGTGACCGAAGCACTTCAACCCTCCGTCCACCTGGCAGGGGACCTTGCCGTCGAGGTCGTAGATGCCATCGAGGATATCGGCCGGAGCCTTGCCCCGCTCCGAGATGTGCAGGTCTTCCATGGTCACCAGTTCGGTAATGGAGAAGCAGTCGTGCACCTCCATCATGCTGATCTCTTCCCGGGGATTCTTGATCCCCGCCTCGGCATACGCTG
>JAVVFN010000261.1:0-1426 GCA_032250645.1 Methanomicrobiaceae archaeon
CAATCATGGAGGGAGGGTGCTCGACGGCGGGCAGGGGGTCGCCGAGGTCCTTCCTGCGATTGCAAGGGAGATCGGCGGCAGAATCCCCGTTCTTGCCGATGGGACGGTAAGGACGGGGTTTGATGTGCTCAAGCTGCTGGCGCTGGGCGCGGATGTGGCCCTGATCGGCCGGCCGATGGCACGAATGTCCATCGCGGGCGGAGCGGAAGCGGTCCGGATGTACTTCGAGTATGTCAAAGACGACCTCCGGCGGGGAATGATCCTGACCGGGTGCGATACGCTCGACGAGGTTTCGGGTGAGATACTTGTCCGGCACGCGCAGCGGGTTCCGTGAGCAACGGGTGATCGCATGAGCCCCGGATTCCTGCGCAACCTACTCGAGCATGAGCAGCTTCTGGTCCTCCTTCTCATCCCGCTCTTCATCGCGGTGATGGTATCCTTCGTCCCGGGCGATCTCCAGTACTGGACGACCTACTGGTGGATCTTTCCCGTGGCAGTACTCTTCGACATCACCGTGAATGTGCCGGAAGTGAGCGGGGCGTCACTCTTTGTTCCGTTTTTGCAACCATTTTTCCCTTGTGGCGACCCAGTCGGTCATGCTTTGCCTGATCACCGAATCCTTCGGGATCGGCAGTTCATCAACAGGGTTCTTTCGTTTCTAGCTCGTGCATAGAAAGATCGCCCTCTATTCCCTGGCAGGGGGGATCCCGGCAGTCCTCATGGCATCAACCCTGTCCTTCCTCGTTCCCGAGCATCTCTTCTATCCCATCATCGGCATCGCTCTCCTCGCATCTGTCTACGCGATATCACGGGCAGAACGGTCCAGCGCGTTTGAGGCAGAACGGAACACCCGGGAGTCCCTGACCGTCACCCACGTGCACGCGGGTTCGCCCGAGATGGTGACCCTCACGGACAGGACCGGGAAGGTCTATCGCTATTGCCGATGCAAGTACCGCATCCGCCTCGTGGGGCATACCCTCGGAGGGCTTCTCCAGGGCCTCACCGGGTTCGGGATGGGGGAGATCGGGATCGTCTCGATGATCCTCTCGGGGATCCCGGCAAAGATCGGGGTGGGATCAAACCACTCTGATCGTCGCCGCAACGGCGGTCATCGCATCGGGGGCCTACCTGGTGCGGAATGTGGGGGCAGAAACACTCACGGTTCCGTGGAACATCATCATGATGACCGTCCCGGCAGTGATCATCGGCGGCCAGCTGGCTCCTCTCGTTGCTGCCCGTATCGACACCCGCCTGCTCGAATAGGTGCTCATAGGATTGTTCGTCATCCTTGCAATCGCGCTCCTCTACATTGGGCTGGTGTAGAAAGGGGGGGTGGATCATAAAAACACGGCCCTTTTTCTGTAAACACAGATAAACGGGCGAGAAAACCGATGACCAGGACCCGCCCTCACCCGTCCCCTTCCCC
>JAVVFN010000262.1:0-1417 GCA_032250645.1 Methanomicrobiaceae archaeon
CGAGTGCCTGGACATGGTCTGCTTCCAGGTGATCGGCAACGACACCGCCGTCGCCCTGGCCGCACAGGCCGGGCAGCTGGACCTCAACGTGATGACCCCGGTGATGGTCTCCAACATCCTCGATTCTCTCTCCTTCCTCAATCACTATCTCCCGGCCTTCCAGGCCCGGTGCATCGAGGGGATCGGGGCTGATGCCGAACGGATGCGCCGCTACGCCGAGATGAGCCCGGGTCTCGCCACCCTCCTCGCCCCGGGGATCGGCTACCTGAAGGCAGCAGAATTGGCAGAGACGGCACTGGAGAGGAATGAGCGGGTGAGGGATCTTGCGATCGAGGAGGGGATCTGCTCGGAGGAGGAGGCAGACCGCCTCTTTGACCTCGGCACGATCTCGAAGAACCGGTACAGGGAGGGAGAGTAATGAAGTACCTCTGCACCTTCTGCAATCTCTTTGTCTACGACGAGGAGGAGGGCGACCTGACGACCGGCCTTGCGCCCGGGACAAAGATCGGGGAGATCCCGGAGGGCTGGCGGTGCCCCGTCTGCGGGATGCCCCGCGATTACCTCCAGCCGGTAAGGGACGAGATCTTCCAGATCAAGCGCGATGCATATGCGGGGAGCGGGCGGGAGGAAAGGAGCCTCCTCCGGTACCGCGATACGGCACGAAAGATGCTTACCGGGTTCTGCGGGGTCTATCCGATCTGCGACGGTCAGCCCGGAAAGGTCTGTTCAGGACAGAAGTTCGGGGCGCCCATCGGCCTTGGGGGTGCGGGGCAGGGACAGACCTTCGAGGCAAATTACCTCGCCCTCCAGGAGTACAAACTGAAGATGCGGGTGATCAAACCGCACCACGATCCCGAGATCACCCGTACGATCTTCGGGAAGGAACTGGCGGCACCGGTGATGGGCGCCAGCCTCTCGGGGGTGAAGGCCAGCCTCAACGACGCGGTCCCGGAGGAGGCATTCTACCGGGGGCTCCTGCAGGGAGCCCGGTCCTTCGGGTCGATCGGCATGGTGGGGAACACGCCCACCAGCCCCGAGGATCTCGGGGTGAGGATCGTGGGCGAGAACGGCGGATGGGGGATCCCGATCTTCAAGCCCCAGTCCCAGGAGCGGCTCATACGCCTTTTCCGGCTGGCAGAGGAGCTGGACGTCATTGCCATCGGCGTCGATCTGGAGGGTGCGGGATCGACATTCTGGATCACTCCCGAAAAGCAGGTCTTCCGCAAGAGCGAGGACGATCTCCTTGAGCTGGTGGACTGCACCGATAAACCGGTGCTGTTCAAGGGGATTATGAGCATGGAGGATGCAGCGATTGTGCTCGATTCCGGTGCTGCCGCCTGCTACGTGTCTAATCACGGCGGAAGGGTCCTGGATTGCGGGCAGGGAGTGGCCGAGGTCCTCCCCGATATCGCCCTGG
>JAVVFN010000263.1:0-1282 GCA_032250645.1 Methanomicrobiaceae archaeon
CGATCGACCGTGAGCTCGGGCTCGAAGACCCGTCAATAGGAAATTACGACTGAATCGGGGCTTCTCGTTTGGTCAGTTTAAAGTGCGCGGACGTCCAATAATTACTGTGGCTGCGGGAAGTATTCTTCATTGCATTTTCCGGGTAATTTTTCCTGATATTGAAAGGCTGGAGGCGGACCTGTAAATGGTCGACGTGTATGATGCCTCCCATATCACGGTACTGGAGGGCTTGACCCCGGTCCGTGAACGGCCGGCCATGTACATCGGGAGCACCGACGTCAAGGGCCTCCACCACCTTGCCTACGAGGTGGTGGACAACTCCATCGACGAGGCGCTGGCAGGTGTCTGCGACCTCGTCCTGGTGACCATCAACAGCGACGGGAGCTGCACGGTCGAGGACAACGGGCGCGGGATCCCGGTGGACATCATGCCTCATTACGGCAAGAGCGCGCTCGAGGTGGTGCTCACCGTCCTCCATGCGGGCGGAAAGTTCGACAAATCGAGCTACCAGGTCTCTGGAGGGCTCCACGGGGTGGGGGTCTCGGTGGTTAACGCCCTCTCCGAGTGGCTGAAGACCGAGGTCTTCAGGGACGGCTCGGTGTATGAAATGACCTTTGCCCGGGGGAGACCGGTCTCTGGTCTCTCCGTGGAAAAGGAGACTCTCCCGCAACAGATGGCGAGGTTCCGGGCCCGGTACGGGAAGAAGGCAGAGTTTGACCCCGCAAGACTGGCCGGCACCAGGATCACCTTCAAGCCTGATCCTACCATCTTCGAGACCCTGGACTTTGATTTCGACGTCTTAAACCACCGCATGCGGGAGCTCGCCTATCTCAACAGTGGGATCACGATCAGGCTCCGGGACGCCCGGAGCGGGGATGAGAACAGCTTCCGGTTCGAGGGCGGGATACGGGAGTTTGTCTCCCACCTTACCGCAGGCAAAGAGCCCCTCCACAGTGACGTGATCTATGTCCACTCGGAGGATACCGAGAACCGGGTGGAGGTGGAGGTAGCCCTGCTCTACACGCAGAGCTTTGCCGAGACCGTGCTCACCTTTGTTAACAGTGTTAACACCCGCGAGGGGGGAACCCACCTCGAGGGCTTCCGCTCGGCCCTCACCCGGGCGATCAACTCGGCATCAAAGAAAGGAGGACTCTTAAAAGGCCTCTCCAACTCCCTCCGCGGCGAGGATGTGCGGGAGGGGCTCAACGCGGTCATCAGCCTGAAGGTCGCAAACCCGCAGTTCGAGGGGCAGACCAAGATGCGCCTCGGGAACAGCATCGTG
>JAVVFN010000264.1:0-1208 GCA_032250645.1 Methanomicrobiaceae archaeon
CCTTTCGCCGGGACCTCGTAGTTGTACTTCGAGAATTTCGTCTCGAACTCCTCGCGTACAGCCTCGCGCTTGGCGTTGAGCTGCGGGTGGTTGACCTTGACCCTCGCAGGGAGGCAAACCCATCGGTTGGCGTCCTTTACAAATGCAGCCGGGCGCGAGATATCGATGACATCCTTGAGCTCCACGTCCTGGCGGCAGTGGTCGACCCGAACGCTCGGGCGCAGCATCACCACCACATGGTGGCGTTCCGAAAGATCGAAGGCATCGAAGACCATCTCCTTGGCCTCAACGGCCGTGGAGGGGTCAAAGCAGGGGATCTTCGCGAACATGGCGAAGAAACGGCTGTCCTGCTCTGTCTGGGAGCTGTGAGGACCGGGATCGTCCGCCACGATCATAAGGAATCCTCCATTGAGCTGAAAGTGTGCCACGCTCATGAACGGGTCGGCAGCCACATTCAGCCCGACCTGCTTCATGACGGCACAGGAGCGCTTGCCCGCGAATGATGCCGCTGCGGCCATCTCGAAGGCAACCTTCTCGTTCGCTCCCCACTCGACCACAGTTTTCGTACCCATTTCGTCCGCCCACTTCGCGATGGCGGGAAGTATCTCCGACGAGGGTGTGCCCGGATAGGCCGCCGCAACCTCGCACCCGGCCTCTATCACGCCCCGGGCTATAGCCTCGTTCCCCAGCAGAATTGCTTTAGTGCTCACGCAGTACCACCTCTTCCAATGAAGATCTGGTCTGTTCCTTCAACCAGCTGTAAAAAGGCTCGGGCTCGCGGAGCAGACGACCTTCCGGCCCGCAGAAAGCGTGCCTCGTCCACCCCTCCGCCGCAAGGCGGCTACGCTCCTCTGGTTTCACCCTGTAGGAGAAGGAAATGCTGTGGGAAGTCACCTCCATTATCCTCGTCTCGATAAGGGCTCTTTCGTCATACTTCAGGGGGCTCTTGTAGCGGACGTGTGCTTCCACTGCCGGGAGATGGATCCCCATCTTCTCCCATTTCGTGTAGGGCGCCGAGAGGGCACGGCAGAACTCCGTCCTCCCGATCTCGAACCAGGTGAGGTAATTTGCGTAGTAGACTATTCCCATCTGGTCGGTCTCGCCGTCCTCACACATGCCGCTACAGACGCCACAGACGCCCATTCGACACTGATAGGGGAGGTCGAGTCCCGCCTCCTCGGCCGCCTCGAGAATCGATTCGTTCTCGG
>JAVVFN010000265.1:0-1120 GCA_032250645.1 Methanomicrobiaceae archaeon
TCGGAGTGGTCCTGCGACCCCGACCGGGACCTGAACGGCTCCGATCATGTTCTCGCAGTTCCGCTTTACCACCCGGTCGATGTTGATGGTGTAAGAACCGAGTCCTGAGAGGTCGCTTTTGGTCTCTTCCTCGATGAAGGCTCTCCTCACGGCTACCGCATCCCGGGGAGAAAGCTCCTCCTCAAGGGCATAAAGCTTCAGAGTCCCTTTTTTTAGCCTCTCGAGATAACCATCCATACATATCATATATCCGCTCCTTATTTAGATGGCTGGTGATTTCCATTCGCGTGTCTCAGTGGTGTGTTTCAGTAAACAAAACGCAGGCAGAGATGATGAGACGCCGGCTCGTGCGGGAAGGGCTCCTGGACCCGGCCTTAAAGCCCCTGCAGGAGGGGGAGATGGTATGCTTCCCGGTGATAGAAGAAGTCTATGGAGCGGAACGGGGAGAGTTTGAAGCCAGGAAGGAGCCCGAAGTCCTCCCCCGTCACGAATTGATCGGCGGGATTGCGATCCTGCAGGAGAGAAACCAGGAGCTTGCAGAACGGCTCCTTGCATCCCGGCCATCCATCCATACGGTCCTCGTCCCGGAAGGCGCGGTGGAAGGGGAGTTTCGCACGAAGAGATTTGAAGTGCTTGCAGGAGTCCCCACCACCCGGACAGATTACGTGGAGTTCGGACTTCGGTACAGGATCGATCTCTCGGTGGCCTATTTTTCAGCCAGGCTTTCCGGCGAGCGGCAGCGGGTCAGGGCACTGGTGGAAGAGGGGGAGATGGTGCTCGACATGTTCTCCGGGGTGGGACCGTTTGCCATCACCGTCGCGGAAAAGGCAGGAGTGGTCTTTGGATGCGATATCAATCCCGACGCCGTCCATCTGATGCGGAGAAATATCGCGCTCAACCGCCGGAAGAACGTGGTCCCGCTGTTCATGGATGCGACCCGGCTCGAGGAAGTCATCGCAATGAAATTTGACCGGGTCATCATGAACCTCCCCCTCTCCAGGGGAGAGTTCCTCCCGCTTGCCTTCAGGATCTGCAGACCGGGAGGATTGATCCACTTCTATGTCCTCCAGTCAAAAGAAGGGGAATACCTCCCGCTCATCCAGTCATATACGGGAAGTGC
>JAVVFN010000266.1:0-1038 GCA_032250645.1 Methanomicrobiaceae archaeon
CGACGTAGATCACGTCCGCCATGTCCGGGTCGGTCTGGATGGTGGCCGGGTTGGAGTTGACCAGCACCACGCGGACCCCCTCCTCCTGGAGCGCCCGGCAGGCCTGAGAGCCCGAGAAGTCAAACTCGGCGGCCTGCCCGATCTGGATGGGGCCTGATCCGATGAGGAGGACCGTCCTGATCTCCGGTCGCTTCGGCATCAGGGGATCCTCCTGTACATCTGGTCGAAGATGGGCTGCTCGGTGTCGAGCGGCCCCCCGTGGGCCTCGGGATGGAACTGGACGGTGATGATATCGAGGTAATCGGAGTGGAACCCCTCGAGGGTGCCGTCATTGACGTTCCTGTACAGCACCTCGCAGTCCTCAGGAAGGGTCTCGCCATCCACTGCGAACCCGTGGTTCTGGGTCGTGATGTAGATGGAGCCGTCGAGGTGGCGGACCGGCTGGTTCGAGCCGCGGTGGCCGAACTTCATCTTGTAGGTCTCGGCGCCAAAAGCGAGGGCAGCGACCTGGTTGCCCATGCAGATGCCGAAGATGGGGATCTGACCGGTGAAGTGGCGGACCGCGGCGATGGCTTCCCTGGCGCGGACCGGGTCCCCGGGGCCGTTGGTGATGAAGAGCGCTTCCGGCCTGCAGGCCTCGATCTCGTCGGGCAATGCGTTGTAGGGATAGAGATAGAGGTCGGCACCCCTCCTCCGCAGGCTGATCGCCATGTTCTTCTTGATCCCGAGGTCGATGACCGCGATGCGCTTGCCCTTCCCTTCGATCCGGTATGGCTCGCTGCAGGAGACCTTCGGGAGAAGGTCGATCTCGGTGATCGGCGGATGGGCCCGGGCCTGCTCCACGGCATACTCGCCGGCATCGTCGCCCACGATGAGGCAGGCACTCATCGTCCCCCTCTCCCGGGTCCTGATGGTGAGCTTGCGGGTGTCCACCCCGCTGATACCGGAGAGCCCATTGGCCTCGAAATAGCGGTCGACGCCAGGTCTCCGGACAGGTTTCTCGCAGAGCTCCCGCACCACGCACCCTTCCGCATGCAC
>JAVVFN010000267.1:0-1005 GCA_032250645.1 Methanomicrobiaceae archaeon
GATAACCCAGTACACTACGGCAGCTCTGGTAAGTGAAAACAAGAGTCTCTGCTTCCCTGCCAGCGCTGACAGTATTCCGACCTCAATGGGACAGGAAGATCATGTCAGCATGGGCACGATCTCGGCACGGAAGGCCCTGCAGATAGTGGAACACGTTCAGGCTATCCTGGGCATCGAGTGGATGGCGGCAGCGCAGGCGTTCGACCTGCAGCCGAATACCGGGGGCGGAGAAGGTACCGAGGCAGCGTACGGCCTTTTGCGTGAGCAGGTGACGTATATGAAGGAGGATCGTGCTTTTTCCGATGACCAGGAGACCGCGGCTCAACTGATCGCTTGCGGTGCGCTCGTCGAGGCCGTGGAAAAAGCCGTCGGCTCCCTGGATTAGGCGAAAATAGTTCCAAGGGTCTGTTTTTCCCGGTGCAAGACCGGGTCGTATCATCTCAAACCTGTAACGATCATCAAAGGAGGTAGCGAAATGGGCAATGCGGAGATCCTTTACTCGGTAAAGGCTCAAAGGGGACCCACCCTGCGCTGCAAGGGGTGGCGCCAGGAGACCATTCTCAGGATGCTCGAGAACAACATGGAAAATGCCGAATATCCCGAGAGGCTGGTCATCTACGGCGGGAACGGCAAGTGCGCGCGGAACTGGGAGTCCTACCACGCGATCGTCAAGTCGCTGAAGGAACTCGAGGATAACGAGACTCTCGTGGTCCAGTCGGGGATGCCGGTAGCGGTCTTCAAGACCCACAAGTACGCGCCGGTGGTGGTAATGGCAACCACTAATATCATGAAGGCTACGTGGCCGATCTTCTACGACCTCGAGGCGAAGAACCTGACGATCTTCGCCCAGTACACCGCCGCCCCGTGGGAGTACATCGGCACCCAGGGAGTCATCGAGGGAACTTTCGAGACTCTCGGTGCGGTGGCCATCAAGCATTACGACGGATCACTCAAGAACCGCATCTACCTGACGGCGGGAGCCGGAGGCATGGGCGGCAACCAGAG
>JAVVFN010000268.1:0-755 GCA_032250645.1 Methanomicrobiaceae archaeon
TCAAAAGAACAATACCTGCTGCTACTGCCCCCTGCCCTGGCTGACAGCCACCTTAACGGTGATATCCACATACACGACCTTGAGTATCTTGGTACCAGGGCGTTCTGTCAGGACTGGGACCTGAGATACTTCTTCTATTACGGCCTGATGCCTGATGGTTCAGGAACCAAGGCCAGTGTGGCAGGTCCTGCTAAAAAGGCAGAAGTGGCAGTGCTGCATGCAGTAAAGGCGCTGGGCAGTGCCCAGACCAATTTTGCCGGCGGCCAGGGATTCTATAATTTCCTTACATTCATTGCACCTTTTTTCGAGGGGATGGCGTATGAGGAGATTGAACAGCTGATGCAGATGTTCGTCTACGAGATGACCCAGATGATGGTCGCCAGGGGTGGCCAGCTGGTATTCTCGTCCGTACAGCTCTCGCCCGGGGTACCAAAGCTCTGGCGGGACAAGCCTGTGGTCTATAAGGGGCGCGTGTGGGATGGAGAAATGGCGCCTCTTAGGACCTATGGAGAGTTCGAGCGTGAAGTACGCCTGGGCTTTGAGGCAATGATGAATGTGATGCTCCAGGGTGATTATTGGGGTAAGCCATTTAATTTCCCGAAACCAGAGATCAGTATAGAACCGGACTTTATGGAAGAGGATGAAGAGTTCAACCAGGCCCATCCTGAATTATTGACCTATGATGAACTGTACATGCTGTCATTCAAACTGGCTGCCAAATATGGTTCACCTTATTTCGATAACCAGTTGCCCAA
>JAVVFN010000269.1:0-710 GCA_032250645.1 Methanomicrobiaceae archaeon
CCTGTAATGGAATAAAATCCTACTCAGACGACAAGCGCAGCTACTCAGGCCAGTAGCGGGCCGCACACGTATGTAACCCTTCGGGCTCCATACGTGGACTGACTTTTTCAATAAGCTTTTTATCGCTGTGGTAATCGTTAAGTTTTAATATGCTGTGGACATTATGAAGTGAGTTACTATAATAAACAGTAACGGGGCTGTGGCCTAGTCAGGAATGGCGACGGGCTCCAGCGGATAAAATGATGAGCAACGGGTCTACTGAGACTTGTCCGACGGGGCGGGTCAGTGAAGAGCCGTTGGAGCACTGATTTGGTGTTCTCCTTGAATTCTTCAAGGGTTCGGAGAGACCCGTCGATCGTGAGTTCAAATCTCACCAGCCCCACATTTTCTTTTTTGATTAAATATTTATGCATACAGCACCATCATTCAATGCATGAAATCCAGTAATCGTAATGTATTATTGGCATTACTCTCAATAGTACTGGCAATTATCATAAAACCGTTCATAATGATACTGGTCGAACAAGTGGTCGAAATTGTTGTTATCATCGCACTGGCATACGTTTTTTTTATTATCCTGAAACAATTGATAAAATAATCTGGCGATAATATTAATACCACACCCGTCAATCTGAAGCCGAGGAAAAAATATTGCGTTCAGTACAACGTGTTAATAAAAAAACAAGTGTCAAAACACAAAAGGAACGTAC